>NZ_JAAGPO010000017.1:0-92557 GCF_017104825.1 Burkholderia sp. Ac-20345
TCGCACGGCCTGTGCTGGGATCTGCGCGTCCCGTTCTGGCATCTCGAAGACGCGGCCGCGCTGCTGGCGGATGCGCCCGATGTCGACGTCGTGCTCGAACATGCGGGGCTGCCGTGGGATCGCTCGGATGCGGGGCTCGCGCGCTGGCGGCGCGGCATGGAGGCGCTTGCCGCGTCGCCGCGTGTCGTCGTGAAGATTTCCGAACTCGGCTTGCGCGACGCTGTATGGAACGAGGCGGACAACGCGCGGATCATCCGCGACACGATCGCGATCTTCGGCGCGCGGCGCTGCCTGTTCGCCAGCAACTTTCCGGTGGCCGGCCTGCGCGTGTCGTATCCCGCGCTGCTGCGCACGTTCGCTCGTGCGATGATGGATCTCGATGACGCCGCGCGCCGTGCGATCTGGCATGACAACGCGCTGCGGGTGTATCGGATCGACGTCGGTGCGGCTGCCGCTGACGGGCACGCAAACTGACGCTCACGCACCCAACCCCACGACGAGAAACGGCACGCGACGCCCATGAGCGCGCCGCGTGCCGTCACGAAAGCAGAACGTGTCCCGCTTTCAGATGCCGCCGGAATCAGAACCCGAACAGGCGAGCCGCATTCGTACGGCCGATCTTGACCCGGTCGTTTTCGCTCAGCAATGCGTGGTCGAACCACTCGCTGGCGGTCTGCATGCTCTCGTACGGGTAATCGGCGGAAAACAGCACGCGGTCGACGCCAACTTCACTGATCGTGTTGAGCAGCCCCTTCGTATGAAAGTGGCCGCTCGTCGTGACGTAGAAGTTGTTGCTGAAATACTCGCCGACCGGGCGTTTCGCCTGCCCCAGCCCGGCACCGTCCCGCTGCATGCGAAGTCGATGCTCGAGGCGCGGCAGCATCAGCGGCAGCCCTTCACCGAGATGCCCCAGGATGACCGTCAGGTTCGGATAGCGATCGAACAGGCCGCTCAGCATCAGGCGGATCGCATGCGTGGCCGTCTCATGCGCGAACCCCCATGCCGAGCCGACGAGCGACGAATAGCCTTCGTAGATCCGCTGCTGGCTCGGCAATGCCTCGCGCGGATGCAGATAGACGGGCACATCGAGCGTGGCCGCACGCTCCCAGAATTCCCAGACCGGCGCCTCGTCGAGATACTGCGCGGTGTCGGCGTCGCCGATATTCGTATAGCCGTTCACCAGCGCGCCCCGCATGCCGAGTTCGACGACGGCCCGTTCGAGTTCGTCCGCCGCATCCTTCGGCGACTGCAGCGCGACCGTCGCGAACGCCTGCAGGCGCCCGGGATGCACGGACGTGTAGCGCTCGACGATCTCGTCGTTGGTCCGCTTCGCGAAATCGACAGCCGCCGCGCGATCGAGAATCGATTGCGCACCGGGTGACGTGAGCGACAGCACCGCGACGTCGATCCCGCACCGGTCCATCTCGTCGATCCGCCGGTCCGCGTCGAGCAGCCGCGCGTCGACGTCGTCCATATAGGCTTTCCCGTTGCGCGCGGCTTCGCCGGACGCGTCCCACATGCTGTTGTTGAGCGCGGTGGACAGGTGCTCTTCCAGTACGATCTTGGCTTTCACGGCGCTTCTCCGGTCGTCAGCGTGATGTGCTTGTATTCGATGAAGTCGTCGATCGCGGCGGCGCCGTTGAGGCGACCCAGGCCGGATTGCCGATACCCGCCCTCCTCGAATTCGTCGTAGACCTTCGCCCAGTCGTTGATCCAGATCGTGCCGGCCTGAAGCGACCGCGCAACCCGCATCGAACGCTGCACGTCACGTGTCCAGACCGCCGCGGCCAGGCCATATTCGCTGTCGTTGGCCAGCGCGACGGCTTCCGCCTCGGTATCGAACACCTGCATCGTCATGACGGGCCCGAAGGTTTCCTTCTGGACGATATCGAGCCGGGCGCTATCGACTTCGAGCAATGTCGGGCGATAGAAGGCGCCGCGCGCCAGTTCGCCATCGGTCACCGGGCCACCGCGCACGACCACTTTCGCACCCGCCGCGATCGCCTCTTCGACCTCGCGATTCACGCGCTCGACGTTGGGCTTGTCGATGAGCGGCCCCATGTCGCTGAGCGGATCGGCGGCGGGGCCGACCCGCACCGCGGCCAGGCGTTGCGCGAGACGCGCGCGCACCGCGTCGGCGATGCCGCGTTGTACCAGCAGGCGCGAGCCGGTCATGCAGAACTGCCCGGCAAACACCGTCAGCGATTTTTCGATGACGGGCAATGCCGCATCGAGATCGGTGTCGTCGAACACCAGGTGCGGCGTCTTTCCGCCGAGCTCGAGACCGAAGCGCTTGAGCCGCTGAGCGCCGACGGCGGAAATCGCGCGCCCCGTCGCGGTCGAGCCCGTGAAGCTGATGACGGGCACGTCGGGAGAGGCGATCAGGGTCTTCGATCCGTCCGCGCCCGATTCGCTGAACAGGTTGATGACGCCGCGCGGCAGCGACGGCGCTTCGGACAGGATCCGGGACACGAGCGCATTGGTCTGCGCGGTCTGGCCCGGCATCTTGACGACCGTGGTCGTCCCCGCCGCCAGCGCCGGCGCGAGCGAACGCACCATCAGCACGACGGGGGAATTCCACGGCA
Source organism: Burkholderia sp. Ac-20345 (assembly GCF_017104825.1). Classification (NCBI taxonomy): domain Bacteria; kingdom Pseudomonadati; phylum Pseudomonadota; class Betaproteobacteria; order Burkholderiales; family Burkholderiaceae; genus Burkholderia; species Burkholderia sp. Ac-20345. The sequence continues at coordinate 2,586 of NZ_JAAGPO010000017.1, forward strand.
CGATGATGCCGGCGACACCCATCGGCTCGCGCAGCACGAGCGATACGACGTCCGGCCGCGGCGTTCCGCTGCGGCCCGTTTCGGCCCGCGCCAGCGCCGCGTAGTAGCGCAGCTTCGACGGCACCATCGACACTTCGAAATGCGCTTCGGGCTTGATCTTGCCGTTCTCCAGCGCCAGCAGTTCGATCAGCGCGTCGGCATGCCGCTCGAACGCGGCGGCCAGTTCGTCCAGCACGCGTGCGCGCAGTGCGGCATCGCGTTTCCACGGCGTATCGCGAAACGCGCGCAGCGCCGCGTCGATCGCCGCGCGCGCTTCGGGCTCGCCGCCGTCGGCATACCGGCCGATCACCGAGCCGGTGGCGGGATCGACGGATTCGCGATGCGCGGGCGAATCCACCCACTCGCCGTCGATCCAGTGCAATACGGGAGCAGCAACATTCATGACGTTCCCCGGTCAGCTGTAGCGGTGGGCGATATGCTCGGCCGTCGCAATGGTGGTGATGTTGGTCGCGACCGAAATCGCATCCGGAAAAATCGATGCGTCGACGACACGCAGGCCGCTCACGCCGTGCACCCGCCCTTCGAGATCGACGACGGCATGCGGATCGTTGATGACGCCCATCGGCGCGGTCGAAGTCGGATGGTGGTACGTATCGAGCGTCGATCGCGCCGACGCCAGGATCCGTTCGTCCGATTCCGCACCCGGCCCCGGATTTAGTTCGGAATGGATGAGGCCGGACAGCGGCGCGGTGCGGCCGATGCGGCGCGCCAGCTTGATGCCTTCGAGCAGCCGCGCGCGATCCTGCGCTTCGCCGAGGAAATTCAGGTCGATCACGGGCGCATCGCCTGCCTGCCGGCTCGCGAGTTTCAGGCTGCCGACCGACAACGGCCGCGTGAGCGCGACCGCGAGCACGAAGCCGACCTTCGTCGGGCTCTGGTCGTGCGGGAACAGGTGCGTCGCGGTGATGTGCAGGTCGAGATCGCCGTGCTGCGCCGTCGAGCTGTTCGTCCACAGGAACGCACCGATCGACGGCGACTGATCGCCGATCCGGTCGGGGCGTGCCGCATACGCGTTGTAGTAGAACGGATGATCTTTCAGGCGCTGGCCCACCGGCAACGCGGCGACTTCGGGAATCGACAGCGCACGCAGGTCGGCACCCGGCCCGATGCCCGAACGAAGCAGAATGGCTGCGCTGCCATACGCGCCCGCGCTGAGGACCACCTCGTTCGCGTGGATCTCCTCGCCGTTGTCGAGCCGCACGCCGATCGCCCGCCCTTGCGCAAACAGCACGCGATCGACCAGCGCGCCGCCGCGAATCGTCAGGTTCGAACGCGCCCGGACCTCATTGGTCAGGTAGGCCATGCCCGTGTTGACGCGCACGCCGTTGACGATATTCATCGGATACGGGCCGACGCCGTTGGCGTCCGCGCCGTCGAAATCCTCGATCGCGCGATAACCGTTCGCGATCGTCGCATCGACGAACGCGCGCTGCATCGGCGTGATGTCCTCGCGCGTCAGCTGACGCACCGGCAGCGGCCCCGCCTGGCCGTGCGACACGCTGTCGTTGTCGCGATGCTCGAGCCGCCGGAACGACGGCAGCATCTCCTCGTACGACCAGCCGGGAAGATTCCAGTTTTTCAGATCCTGCGGCCGCGCGCGAATGGCGACGGCCCCGTTGATCGCCGAACTGCCGCCGAGCACCTTGCCGCGCAGCGCGTTGATCGGGTGATCGATGTAGCCGGCCTGCGTGCGATAGCCCCATTCATGCCGCGAATCGCCACCGACGATATCGCTGCTGGCGATCACGTGCGGGTAGTCCCACGCGGCATAGTTGTGCCCGGCCTCGAGCAGCAGGACGTGGCGGCTGGCCTTCTCGCTCAGGCGGGCCGCCATCACGGCACCGGCGGAGCCGCCGCCGACGACCAGCACATCGACGGTTCGCGGGCCGGTTCCGGTCCTGGTGCGGGGCGATGTGTCAGCGGCGCCCGAGCCGGACGCGTTCGACGAACTCGACGAGTTCGCCGCACTGGCCGCGATCGCGTCGGCGCCGAGCAGCGAACCGACGGCGAGCGTGGCCGAATGGGCGAGGGTTTGCGCGAGCATGACGCGGCGCGCGGGATGATGCAGCGTGGTGTTCTTCATGGCAGACGCTTTCTCCATTGAATGCGTGTGCCACAGTACGGTCGGGCCCCGCGACCGGATAGCTAGCGGAAACCGAACCGTTGGTTCGCTTTTTCCGAACGCGCGCGTCTGCCCGTCATGCGCGCCGCCCCCGCCGGCGAGTCGGCTGCATGCTCAAGTATGCGAAGGATGCGGAAGCAGGCCGCGTTCGATCAACGGCACGTCCCAGCTGGCCGGGTGGCCGATCTCGTCCTCCAGGAACCGGACCAGCGCCTGGATCTTGGGCGACGTGCGAACCGTCTTGCGATAGACGACGTTGACCTGCCCGCCGGACGGCGCATATTCCGGCAGCACCGACACGAGCTCGCCGGACACCAGCGCTTCGGACGCCAGGAAGGTCGGCAGGATCGCGAGCCCCAGCCCGGCGATCGCACCGGCTAGCAGTTGAAACCCCGAATCGGTCCGCATCCGCACCCTGACGCGAAACGACTGCTTTTCGTACTCGAGCGGCAGGCTCCACATCCCATGCGGTTCGCGATTCAGATAGAGCAGGCCATCATGCTGCGGCAGGTCGTCGGGATGCACCGGCATGCCGCGCCGCTCGAGATAGCCCGGGCTCGCACAGATCAGGTGCCGGTTGACGGTGACGGGGCGGGCGATCAGGCTGGAGTCGGCGAGCGGACCGAGACGGATCGCCGCATCGAAGTGTCCATCCTGAAGGTTCGACAGCCGGTCGTCCGCTTCGACGTCGAGGCACAGCGCCGGATACATGTCCGCGAATCGCGACAGCAGCGGCGCAAGATAGCGCGCGACGAAGGTCACGGGCACGGAAAGCTTCAGGCTGCCGCTCAGGCTCGAGCCGGCCTCGTTCACTTCGCCCTCGATGCGCTCGAGTTCCTGCAGAAGCTGCCGGGATTGCTCGAAGAACCGCTGCCCCGGATCGGTCAGCTGCAGCGAACGGCCACGCTTGAGCAACGTGCAGGCCAGGCGCCGCTCGAGCTTCTGGATACGGGCACTGACGATCGACTTGGTGGTACCGAGACGACGGGCGGCTTCGGAGAAGCTTCCCGCCTCGACCACGGCCACGAACGTACTCATGTCGGAAAATTTGTTCATCATCCGTTTCGACTGGGCGCAGGCGCAATGCCGGCGATGGTGCCACGCGCGGGCCGAACGTGCTCGGTCACGCCGCCACCGGCCCGCCTCTCGCCCCACCACCACATTTTGTGCATCGCACGACCGACCCTGAGCAAAAAGTATCGGTCGGCGAATTCTTTTGATGTGGTGATCGCATCGCCCCCGTCACACCATTGTTCCTGCCGTCATCGACGGCATTCGAACAAGCAGAATCAAGGAGACACGGGTGAACAAGATGCGAATCGTCGCAGCCGGCGTGCTGCTTGGCGCCTGTCTGCCGGGCGTCGCGGCCGCGCAGGTCTGCAAGGTGCCGACCCTTCGGGTGCTCGCGCAGAAGAGCCTCGGCCTGTCGGTGATGGAGAAATCGCTGGCCGACTACGAGAAGAAGAGCGGCACCAAGGTCGAGATCAGCTATTTCGGCGAGAACGACCGCCGCGCGAAATCGCGGCTCGACGCGTCGACCGGCGCGGGCTCGTACCAGATCTACTACGTCGACGAGGCGAACGTCGCCGAATTCGCGTCGGCCAACTGGATCGTGCCGCTCCTCAAGTACTACCCGAAGGAATACGACTACGACGACTTCCTGCCCGGCCGCCGTGCGGTCGCGAGCTACAACGGCGTCGCGTACTTCGCGCCGCTGATCGGCGGCGGCGATTTCCTGTTCTACCGCCGCGACCTGCTCGACGCCGCGCACATCCCCGTGCCGAAGACGCTCGACCAGCTCGTCGCCGCGATCAAGAAGCTCAACGCGCCGCCGAAGCTGTACGGCTGGGTCGCGCGCGGCCAGCGCGGCTCGGGGATGAACGTGTGGCGCTGGTCGCCGTTCATGCTCGGGATGGGCGGCGCCTGGACCGACAAGGGCGGCCAGCCCGCGTTCAACTCGCCGGCCGCCGTGAAGGCCACGCAGCTCTACAGCGACCTGTTCAAGTACGCGCCGCCGGGCGCCGCGACCTACGACTGGAGCAACGCGCTCGAAGCGTTCCGCTCGGGCAAGGTCGCGTTCATGATCGAATCGACGCCGTTCGCGGACTGGATGGAGGATGCGAGCAAGTCGAGCGTGGCCGGCAAGGTCGGCTACACGCGCCCGCCCGCGCCGCTGCCGTCGGCCGCCTACGGCCACGGTTTCGCGATCTCGGCGGTCGGTGCGAAAGACGACTGCACGCGGATGGCCGCCGGCCGCTTCATCGCGTGGGCGACCAGCAAGGACCAGGAGCAGGCTCGGCTGCGCAATGGCGTGTTCAGCGACTACAACCGCACGAGCACGATCGCGAGCCCCTACTTCAAGCAGCACGTCGCGCCGCAGATCCAGGCCGGGCTGAACGACACCAACCCGGTCACGCAGGTGACGATCTGGCGCACGCCGCAGTGGCCCGACATCGGCGACAACCTCGGCATCGCGCTCGAGCAGGTGTTCACCGGCACGCAGACGGATAGCCGCGGCACGCTCGACGACGCGACCCAGTACGCGAAGGATGCGCTCGAACATGGCGCTCGCAAATGACGGCGCCGGCGGACGCGCGCTTGGCGTCCGTCCGGCCCCTTCCCCGCCTTCCGCACCGTCCGCCCGGCGCGGCCGCGCGCGCCGCGACCGCACGAGCCTGCCGTGGGTGTTCCTCGCGCCGACGCTCGCGCTGCTCGCGGTCCTGAGCCTCGTCCCGACGGTCGCCGCGATCAACCTCGCGCTGCGCAACCGCGTGCTGCGCTACCCGGACAGCGAATACGTCGGCCTGCGCAACTTCATCCGGCTCGCGTCCGACCGGCGCTTCCTTAACGCGATCGAGGTGTCGGTGCTGTGGGAAGTCGTCACGGTGGCCGGCGCGGTGCTCGTCGGGATCGCGCTCGCCGTGTTCCTGTTCGAGCGCGTGCACGGCTGCTGGCGCCGCGTCGCATCGCTGGTGCTGATCATGCCGGTGCTGCTGCCGCGCGTATCGGCCGCGTTCATCTGGAAGTTCATGTACGCGCCGCTCACCGGCATCCTGAGCTGGCTGCTCGGCATGCTCGGTATCGAGAACACCGCGTTCCTCGCCGATCCGCATCTCGCGCTGTACGCGGTCGCGCTGGTCGACGTATGGCAATGGGGGCTGTTCTTCGCAGTCGTGATCCTGAAGCTGCTGGAGACGCTGCCGCCCGAGCCGCTCGAAGCCGCGCGGCTCGACTACGCGACGACGTGGCAGGTCCATGCGTACATCGCGCTGCCGATGCTGAAGGCGCCGCTCGTGAGCCTCGTGTTCATCAAGATGGTCGAGTCGCTGCGCTCGTTCGACCTGATCTACGTGATGACCAAGGGCGGCCCCGGCATCGCGACCGAGACGCTCGACCTGTACGCGTACCAGCAGGGCATCGGTCTCGCCGGCAAGGTGTCCTATGCGTCGGGCATGGCCGTGCTGATGATGGTCGCGACCACGCTCGTCTTCACGCTCATCTGGAAGAGGGTCAACAAATGGGACGACTGATGGCCCACCGCGGCACCGCCGCGACCGTTTCGCACCTGTCGACCGTCATGATCGCCGGCGCGATCCTGCTCGTCGCCGCGTTCCCGCTGTTCTGGGCCGTGCTCAATTCGCTCAAGCACCTGCTCGACATCGTCACGCCCACGCCGCGCTTCATCTTCACGCCGACGCTCGCGAACTACGAGCAGGTGCTGTCGAGCCCCGAGGTGCTGATCGGGCTCGGCAACAGCATCGCGATCGTCGGCGCGGCCGTGCTGATCGGCGCGGTGCTCGGCGTGCCGGCCGCGTATGCGATCGCACGGTACCCGATACGCGGCAAGCGCGACATCCAGTTCTTCCTGCTGTCGCTGCGCTTCCTGCCGCCGGTCGCGGTCGCGCTGCCGCTGATCGCGATCTGGGTCGATCTCGGGCTGTACGACACGAAGCTGTCGATGATCGTCACGTACCTGCTCGTCACGCTGTCGACCATCACGTGGCTGTCGATCCCCGTGTTCCGCCGGCTGCCGCGCGAGATCGAGGAAGCCGCCGCGCTCGACGGCTACGGCCCGTACGCGGTGTTCTGGCATATCGCGCTGCCGGTGTGCGCGAGCACGCTGCTCGGCGGCATCGTGTTCAGCTTCGTGCTGGTCTGGAACGAACTGATGATCGCGCTCGCGCTGACATCGTCTCGCAGTGCGACGCTGCCGGTGGTCGCGTCCGCGTTCACGTCGCTCGGCCAGGAAGTGCCGTGGGGCGTGATCAATGCGTCGACGGTGCTGCTCGCGCTGCCGCCGCTCGTGTTCGTCGGCATGCTGAGCCGCCTGCTCAATTCGATGGTCAAGGGAAAATAAGGAGGATGTGTTGAAAGCGCTCGTACTCGAACGCACGCGCGAGCTCGCGCTGCGCGACATCGACCTGCCGCAGGCGGTCGGCCCCGGTGACGTCCGGATCAAGGTGCATACGGTCGGCGTGTGCGGCAGCGACGTGCACTACTACGTTCACGGCGGGATCGGCCCATTCCGCGTCGACGCGCCGATGGTGCTCGGCCACGAGGCGTCCGGCACCGTCGTCGAGACCGGCACCGGTGTCACGCACCTGCGCGTCGGCGACCGCGTGTGCATGGAGCCCGGCGTGCCGCGCTTCGATTCGCCCGCGACGCTGCGCGGGCTCTACAACCTCGATCCCGACGTGCGCTTCTGGGCGACGCCTCCCATACACGGCTGCCTGACACCGTACGTCGTGCATCCGGCCGCGTTCACGTACCGGCTGCCCGACAACGTGTCATTCGCCGAAGGCGCGATCGTCGAGCCGCTGTCGATCGGCCTGCAGGCCGCGAAGAAGGCGGCGATGAAGCCGGGCGACCTCGCGGTCGTGATCGGCGCCGGCACGATCGGCGCGATGACGGCGCTTGCCGCGCTCGCCGGCGGCGCCGCGCGCGTGATCCTCGCCGACGTCGTGCCCGACAAGCTCGCGCTGTTCGCCGACAACCCGGCCGTCACGACCGTCGACGTGCGCACGCAGCCGCTCGCCGAAGCCGTCGCGGAAGCCACCGGCGGTTGGGGCGCGGACGTCGTGTTCGAGGCCAGCGGCAGCGCGAACGCGTACGCGGGCCTCGTCGACCTGATGTGCCCGGGCGGCTGCGCGGTGCTGATCGGAATGCCGGTCGCCCCGGTGCCGCTCGACGTGGTCGCGCTGCAGGCGAAGGAAGGCCGCATCGAATCGGTGTTCCGCTACGCGAACATCTTTCCGCGCGCGCTTGCGCTGATCGCGTCCGGTGCGATCGACGTGAAGCCGTTCATCTCGCGCACGTTCCCGTTTTCCGAAGGCGTGCGCGCGTTCGAGGAAGCGGCGAGCGGCCACCCGCGCGACGTCAAGATTCAGATCGAAATGGATTGAGCCATGGCCCAGATCACCTGCAAGGCTTTGTCGAAGCACTACGACGGCGGCCCCGCCGTGCTGCACCCGCTCGACCTCGAGATCGCCGACGGCGAATTCATCGTGCTGCTCGGCCCGTCCGGCTGCGGCAAGTCGACGATGCTGCGGATGATCGCGGGCCTCGAGGCGATCACCGGCGGCGAGCTCGTGATCGGCGATGCGGTCGTCAACGACCTGCCGTCGCGCGAGCGCAATGTCGCGATGGTGTTCCAGAACTACGCGCTGTACCCGCACATGACGGTGTACGACAACATCGCGTTCGGCCTGCGGCGCCTGAAGGTGCCGGCCGGCGAGATCGACCGCCGCGTGCGCGACGTCGCGCGCATCCTGAGCCTCGATGCGCTGCTCGACCGCCGCCCGCGCGCGATGTCGGGCGGCCAGCAGCAGCGCGCGGCGATCGCGCGCGCGATGATCAAGACGCCCGCCGTGTTCCTGTTCGACGAGCCGTTGTCGAACCTCGACGCGAAGCTGCGCACGCAGTTGCGCGGCGACATCAAGCGGCTGCATCAACGGCTGAAGACGACCACGCTGTACGTCACGCACGACCAGCTCGAGGCGATGACGCTGGCCGACCGCGTCGTGCTGATGCGCGGCGGCCACATCGAGCAGATCGGCACGCCGGCCGAGCTGTACGGGCAACCGCACACGCTCTTCGCCGCCGGCTTCGTCGGCACCCCGGCGATGAACTTCGCGGACGGCACGATCGAGCGCCTCGGCGCGAACGTGCTGCTCGACTGCAACGGCGCGCGCTGGCCGCTCGCGTCGCCGCGCTTCGCGCGGCTGCACGACGGCCAGCAGGTGAAGGCCGCGATCCGGCCGAACCACCTGCGGCTCGTCACCGAACCGGATCCGACCCCGGGCACGCTCGCGCTGACCGGCACCGTGGAACTCGTCGAGCTGCTCGGCGCCGAGGCGCTCGTCACGCTGGACTGGCACGGCCAGCCGTGCGCGGCCCTCGTGCCGGCCCCGATGGCCCCGGCGCCGGGCGCCGTGGTAGCGTTCCGCTTCGACGAAGAAGCCCTGCATCTGTTCGACGCCGGCACCGAGCGCAACGTCACGCTGCCGGACGCGAACCCGATCGCGCACGCGGCGCCGCCGGCCGCCGCGTCGCGCACCACGCCGCCCGCCGCGACGGGCTGGTCGATGTCCCGTTCGTAGCGCGCCGGCACGCCCCCGACGGAGCACACGATGAACCCGGATCTCGAGATCGTTCCCACCCACCGCGACGAATCGTTCCGCGCGTGGATCCACGACTATCCGCATTCGGTCGCGAAGTGGCACTTCCATCCCGAGTACGAGATCCATCTGATCCAGTCGTCGCACGGCAAGATGTTCGTCGGCGATCACATCGGCGATTTCGGCCCCGGCAACCTGATCGTCACCGGGCCGAACCTGCCGCACAACTGGGTCAGCGAACTCCCCGACGGCGAACGCGTGCCGTCGCGCGACGTCGTGCTGCAGTTCTCGCGCGATGCGATCGAGAAGATGGTCGGCGCGTTCAGCGAGCTGCAGCCGGTGATCGACCTGATCGACGATGCGGCGCGCGGCGTGCAGTTTCCCGACCGCGTCGGCCTCGACGTCGCGCCGCTGATGCTCGAACTCGCGAACGCGCACGGCTGCCGGCGCGTCGAGATCCTGATGTCGCTGTTCGACCGGCTGTCGTCGTGCCGCGAGCGGCGCGTGCTCGCGGGCCCCGGCTACCGCAGCGATGCGCAGCACTACATGTCGTCGACCATCAACCAGGTGCTGTCGTACCTGCAGCAGAACCTGCCCGGGATTCTGCGCGAAACCGATGTCGCCGCGTTCGCCGGCATGAGCGTCAGCACCTTCACGCGCTTTTTCCGCCGCCATACCGGCTCGTCGTTCGTGCGCTACCTGAACCGGCTGCGCATCAACGAGGCCTGCGAGCTGCTGATGTTTTCCGACCTGACGGTGACCGACATCTGCTACCGGGTTGGCTTCAACAACCTGTCGAATTTCAACCGTCAGTTTCTCGCGATGAAGCAGGTGCCGCCGTCGAGGTTCCGCGCGCTGCACCGGCTCAACGAACCGCACGGCCGCGACGACGCGCCGCCGCTTCGGCGTGCGCCGCCGCGCGCCCCAGACAGGATGCTTCACACGTGACTTTTCTCGGCATCGATCTCGGCACGTCCGAGGTCAAGGTTCTCCTCACCGATTCCCGTTCGGTCCCGCTCGCGACCGGCTCGGCCGCGCTGTCGATCAGCCGCCCGCATCCGCACTGGTCGGAACAAAGCCCGCAGGCGTGGTGGCACGCGATGCTCGATGCGATCGCGGCGGTGCGCGCCGCGCATCCGGCCGGCTTCGCCGCGCTGCGCGGCATCGCGCTCTCGGGGCAGATGCACGGTGCGACGCTGATCGATCGCGCGGACCAGGTGCTGCGACCCGCGATCCTGTGGAACGACACGCGCGCCGGCACCGAGTGCGTCGAGCTCGAAGCGCTGGTGCCGGAATCGCGCACGATCACCGGCAACATGGCGATGCCCGGCTTCACCGCGCCGAAGCTGATGTGGCTCGCGAAATACGAGCCCGCCGTGTTCCGCGCGGTGCACAAGGTGCTGCTGCCGAAGGATTACCTGATCTGGCGCCTGTCCGGCGAATTCGTGTCCGAGATGTCCGATGCGTCGGGGACGCTGTGGCTCGACTGCGCGCGCCGCGACTGGTCCGACCGGATGCTCGCCGCGACCGAGCTGTCGCGCGCGCAGATGCCGCGCCTCGTCGAAGGCAATGCCCCCGCCGCGCAGCTGCGCGACACGCTGCGGCGCGAATGGGGCATCGCGGGGCCCGTGACGATCGCCGGCGGCGCCGGCGACAACGCGGCCTCCGCGATCGGCATGGGCGTGACGGGCGCCGGCAGCGGCTTCCTGTCGCTCGGCACGTCGGGCGTGCTGTTCGCCGGCAACGACCGCTTCGCGCCGAACCCGGATGCCGCCGTGCATGCGTTCTGCCACTGCGTCGAAGGGCGCTGGCACCAGATGAGCGTGATCCTGTCGGCCGCCGCGAGCCTCGACTGGCTCGCACGCGCGCACGGCACGACCGCCGGCGTGCTCGCCGCGCGTGCCGAACGCGCGGAGCCGGCGCGTGCGCCGCTGTTCCTGCCGTATCTCGGTGGCGAGCGCACCCCGCACAACGACGCGCATGCGCGCGGCGTGTTCTTCGGGCTGTCCAACGAACACGATGCGTACGATCTCGCGTATGCAGTGATGGAAGGCGTCGCGTTCGCGATGGCCGACGGCTACGACGCGCTGCGCGCGGCGGGCACGACGCTCGACGCGGTGTCGTTCATCGGCGGCGGTTCGAAGAGCGCATTCTGGGCGCGGCTGTGCGCGAATGCGACCGGGCTCGCGATGCGGCGTCATGCGGACGGTGCGGTCGGTGCGGCACTCGGCGCCGCGCGGCTTGCACGCCTGGCCGCAACGGACGATACGCTCGCGGAAGTCTGCGTCGCGCCGCCCGTCACGGAGACGGTCGCGCCCGATTCCGCCACGGCCGATCTGCTGGCTGCACGGCTCGCGCGATATCGGCGGCTGTATCGGGCGCTGCGGGAGGAGTTCGCGGCCGCCGACTGACCCGCAGCGCGGCCGGTGTCTTCGCCGATTCACGCGTGATCGCGCTTGACCCGGCCCTTGGGATCGCCTTTATGCTGAGCGCAACGAATCGACAGCAGAGAGAGGTGACGGATGGGCACGTCCACGCCCCGTTTGAACGCATCGGCGGCCGCCGCGCGGCTCGGCGTATCGATCAAGGCGCTGCGGCTGTATGAGCGGCACGGCCTCGTCGCGCCGGAACGCACGCCGGCCGGCTACCGCGCGTATGGCCCGGACGATCTCGCCCGCGCGGCCGATATCGCGGCGCTGCGGGCGCTCGGCCTCAGTCTCGCGCAGGTGGCGAGCGTGCTCGACGGTGACGCGCGCAGCCTGGACGACGCGCTGGCCGCTCACGAAGCGGCGCTCGATCACGGCATTCAGGATCTCGTGCGCAAGGTCGACCGCGTGCGCGCGATTCGCGCCGGCCTCGCTCGCGGCCGGATGCCGGCCGACGGCGAACTGACGCGGCTCGTCGACGACAGCGGCGCCGGCGTGGCATTCAGCCTGCCGTGGCCGTGGGGCGGCGAATGGTTCGAGTGTCGCGATATCCGGCCGTTGAACTACATCATCGGCTCGTTGGGCAGCGGCAAGACGCGGCTGGCGCTGCGGCTCGCCGACGCACTGCCCGGTGCCGTGTTCGTCGGCCTCGACCGGCTGGAAAACGACGGTGCCGATGCCTTTGCCGCGCTACGCGCCGATCCTTCATTGAAGTCGCGTATCGACCGCACATCGGCGTTGCTGGCCGAAAGGGGCGCGAAGCCATCGGCGGCACTGACCGCGCTGCTCGCCAGCCTCGAAGCCGAAGGCCCGCGCGCGCTGGTCGTCGACATGATCGAACAGGATCTCGACCGGCTCACGCAACAGGCACTGATTGCCCATCTGCGCGAACGCGCCGCCGCCGGCATGCGTCCGCTGTTCCTCCTGACGCGCTCGTCGGCGATCCTCGATCTGTCGGCGGTCGGCCCCGACGAAACCCTCCTGCTGTGCCCGGCCAATCACAGCCCGCCTTCGCGCGTGGCGCCTTACCCCGGTGCGCCCGGCTACGAAGCCGTGGCGACCTGCCTGGCGTCGCCCGAGATCCGCGAGCGGCTCGCCCGTCGGCCGAGCGCCTGACGGCTAACCGCGCGCTATCATGCTTCGCACGGGTCGGAAAATGAATACTGCGCGACCTGTCCGTCGGAGACCATGATGGCACGCGACAAGCTGGTAGAAATTGAACTAGGCGATATTGAATCAACCGCGCAGCTGCACATGCGGTTGATGGAGAGCTTGAATTTCCCGGATTGGTACGGAAGAAACTGGGATGCGTTCTGGGATGCCATTACCGCGCTTGTCGATATGCCGCTTGTTCTCCGGCTGAAAGGCTGGCCTGAATTTGAACGCCGCTTTCCCCGTGACGCGAAGCTGATGAACGACTGCCTGCGGGACATGGCGCAGAAATACCCGTCCTTCGCTTCCCATGTCGAGTACGACTGACCGAACCACACCGCGAACCGGGATATCCCGGTTCTTCCCGCGCTAGTGTTTTTCCAGGACGTTCAGCGCCGTTTCCATCGTATCGAAATAGGTCTTCACCAGATCGTAGTACGCCTCCCAGCCGGGCTTGTCCGGACCGGGGGGAACCGCCTCCATGAAGCTCCGGCCCCTGTCGATGAGTATCCTCAACGGCACATGGTTGTCGCTCAACCAGCAAGCGATCGAATGATTCACGGTACTCGATAGCTGATAGATGTATGCGTCACGCCGGTAGATGCGAAGCGCGAGAAACCGCTCGCTGTTCAATTCGCGTTGCATCGCCTCGATCCGCCCGGCCAGTTCTTCAAATTGATTCATGGTCGCAGCAATTCAACGTCAATCCAGACCGGGTGCGCGGCCACTGCCGCAGCCGCGCCGCCGGCTCGCTTCGCACGGCGTCTCACGACTCCAGCCGCCCCATCCTGCGCGCCATCGCCGGGCTCACCGCATGCGCCGGATCGAACCCGAAGAATTCGAGCACGTGGCGCGCGACGTCGTCGCGATCGTTGTCCGCGCAGATCATGTGGTAGCTGTTCTCCAGCACGATCCCGCGCGCGTCGGGCATCTTTTCCAGCAGGAAATCGGCCGAGCGCAGGCTCGTCAGTTCGTCCTCGCGCGCATGCAGCACGAGCGTCGGGCACGGCGTGCCGGCCGCGGCCTCGTGCGCCCAGTCGCGCATCCGGTCGACCTGCCGCACGCACGCGAGCGGCACCCACGCATAGTGGAAACTGTCCTCACGCTCGAACTTCTTCTTCACGATCGCGCGGATCGTCGCGTTCTTGATGCCGAACGGATCGCCTTCCTCGACGCGCATCCGCTCCGCCACACCCGGCACGCGGTACAGCACATGCCGCAACGCCCGGTACCACGGCGTCGACCACCCGTCGATGAACACCGGCGTGGCCAGCAACGCAAGCCGGCCGCGCGCATGCTGCACGCGGTGGCACAGCAGCAGCGCGACCAGCGCGCCCATGCACATGCCCGCGACATGTAGCGTGTCGTACTCGTTTTCCAGCGCGCGATACTGCTCGGTCACCGCGTCGAGCCACGCCTCCGCGCGCACGCCGACCAGATCCTCGGGGCGCGTGCCGTGCCCCGGCAGCGTGATCATGTGCGTATTGCCGCCCGCGCGCCGCATCGCCTTGTGCAGCGAGCCGAGATCGTATTGCGTGCCGCCGAGCCCGTGGATCAGCAGGACGCCCGTGCGGCCTGTCATGACGCGCGTCCGCTCATTCGTCCGCCGCCGGCCACACGCGCTCGAGTTGCCAGACGCCCGCCACCACCGTCACGTCGACATTCGAATCGAGCAACGGCGCGCCGTGATCGGTGATCGTCTGCGTGCCGCCGTCGCGCTGCACGATACGCAGCGACAGCGACGCGCGATCCTCGCCCGCGATCTCCGCATCCCAGTAGTCGCGCAGCGCAGCGCGGTCGCCCGGCTGCACGCGTTCGAGGACGAGCGGCACACTTGCGATCTCGGCCGCAGCGACGCCGACGCCGAACACGCGCTCGACGTCGCCGCTCCACTCGATCCGCCCCGATTCCGGATCGAGCACGTACGCGATCTGGCCGGCGCTCGCGAGCGCGAGTTCCATGTTGTTCTGCAGGACCGCCGCGTGCTCGTGCACGCGTTCGCGCGTCGTCTTCAGCGTGCTCACCGTCAGCACCAGCAGCGACGCGACCGCCAGATAAAGCTGCGCTTCGAGCAGCGCGCTGCCGTAGTGCTCGTGAAACGACGCGAACGGGCCGTCGCCCTGCGCGGTCTGCTCGATCACGATCAGCGCGAGCACCAGCACCGACGACGAGCCCGCGCGGCCGCCGAGCAGCAGCGTCACCGCGACGGTGAGGAACAACGGGATATACGTCAGTGCGAAGCCGGCGCCGGTGCCGAATCTCTGCGACGTGTCGCCGTCGAAGATCACGAGCGCGACGACCACGACCAGCACGAACGAGATCATGCCGAGCACCAGGTCGAAGCGCTCGTGATCACCCGAGCGGTGCGCGCGAAAGCGCGACCATGACGCGAGCACCGGCGTGACCAGCAGCACGCCGACGAAATCGGACGCGGCCCACACCGACCACACGTCGAAGAACGGCGCGCCCTTGACCACCGTGTACCAGGCCGCGCCGCCGATCGCGCCGACCACTCCCGCGATCAGGCCGGCGAGGATCACCGAGCGCAGGAAATACAGCCCTTCGAGCGAGAAGCGCACGCGCTGGACGAGCCACACCGCGAGCGCGGCCGCGCCGACCTCATCGACCGTGAACAGCACCGCGTTGACCAGGCTGCCGTGTTCGATGCCGCTCAGCGCGAGCTGCCCGACCAGGAACGCGCCTGCCAGCGTCAGCCATTCGCGCATCGGCCGTAGCATGAACGCGCCGACCGTCACGCCGGCCGGCAGCCAGATGTAGCCCGTCAGCCGGACGGGGCCGTTGAACTGGTGCGAGATGTAGCCGGTCGCGAGATACAGCGCCGCCCAGAGCAGCGCGGCGACGAGGCCCGGCCGCGATCGTTTGGTGTCCATCGAGAATCCCTGTGTGCTGCGCCTGCGGTCGGCAGGTGCGCGATGTGCGAATGATATGCGGACGGGGCGGGCCGGGGAATACCGGGGCCGGACGCGCGTGCGGGGCGCCGGCACGCCCGCAAGCTGGCGGTTGTGACCGGGCAAGTATCGGAAAAGTTCGGCGTGTGCCGGGTACGGTGGGGACACGTCAAAGCGTCGTCTTGGCCGGATGGCCAAAAACGCCCGCGGTCGGTGGTTCGCACCTAGCATGAAAGGCATCCGAAAGCATGCGCTTCCGGTATCGTCCACGTCATCAGCCCACTTTCCACATGACCGCACGCCATGAAAACAGTACCGGCCCGGCCGATCCCGGCCCCCTCGGCGCCATGAGCCGATTTCGCGCCACATACGACGGGCCCGCGCTCGAATCGTCGGAAATGGACGTGCGCGAACTCGCGCCCGCGCTGCTTGCCATCGGGGATCTGCTCGACGCATCGACCCGCGCGCTGTGCGGCAATCAGGTTCGGCCGCAGGTGAACGTGCGCGGCAGCTTCAAGACCGGCAGTTTCGGCATCGACTTCACGCTCGCGACCTCGCTGCTCGGCCGCATGCGCGACATGCTGAGCGGCAACGAAGGCACGGCGCTCGCCAATGCGGTCACGATCCTGACCGCGCTCGGCATCGCCGCGCCCAGGATGGGAAAGGGGCTCTTCGCCGTTCTCAAATGGCTGCGCGGGCGCGAGATCCTGCAGGTGCAGATGCAGGACCACACCGCCATCCTGCACGTCGAAGGCGACACACTCGAAATCGACCTGCCCGTCCTCACCCTGCTGCGCGACGTCAGCGTGCGCCACGCTATCGAGCAAGTGCTTGCACCGCTCGCACGCGAAGGCATCGTGGTGTTTGCGGTCGGCACCGATACGGAGATAGTCGAAACGGTCGATCGTAACGAAATCGCGTGGTTTCACGCGCCGGAACCCGCCGACTCGCTCATCCTCGACGAGCATCGAAAGATGGCGTTCTCGATCGTGTCGCTCGCATTCAAGGACGACAACAAGTGGCGGCTGTACGACGGCACGTCGACGATTCACGCTGCGATCTCGGATGCCGGCTTCCTGTCGCGCGTGAACAACAGTCAGATCAGCTTCAGCAAGGGCGACGTGCTCGTGTGCAATGTCCGCATGCAGCAGTGGCAAACCTCGGACGGAGCAAAAACCGAATACGAAGTGACGGATGTCCTCGAACATCGTCCGGCCGGCCTGCAGATTCAGTTGCCGGGGCTTTGACCGGCTGCCCGCCATCGGCAATCATTCACTACCGGGTTCGATCTTCCCGTCGACGATCCCGAATTCCCGAACGAACGAGTCCGCACGATGACACACGCAATCCGCCTGCGCCCGGCGTCTGCCGCCGACCTGCCGTTCCTGTTGAACCTGCGTCGCCTCACGATGACCGAACACCTGCAACGCGCTGGAATGCCGACCGACGACGACGCGCACGACCGGCGCGTCCGCGCGCATTTCGACGATGCGATGATCGTCTGCGAAGGCGATGACGCCATCGGCTTGCTGAAGGTGACACGCGCCACCGATGAGTGGCACGTTCACCAGATCCAGATCCTCCCCGCGCACCAGGGCCGGGGCATCGGCGAAGCCGTGCTGAACGCATTGCTGAACGACGCGGCACGCGCGCACGTGCCGGTGTCGCTCAGCGTGCTGCACGGCAACCCGGCGCGGCGGCTCTACGAACGGCTCGGCTTCCGCAGCGAGTCGGAAACCGAAACGAGCGCGAGCATGATCTGGCGCGCGTGACGTCCGGCGTTTGAACGCCGCCGCATTACTGCGTGATCTTCGCGTCCTTCAGCAAGTTGCCGATCATCTGCGCACTCGCCTTCTCCACCGCAGCCGCCTGCAGTTGCTGCTGAAGCCCCGGCTTCGCGGTCGCGAAGCCCGGCACCTGCGTCGGCCGCTTCGCGTCCAGCTTCACGATTGCCCGCACGCCATCGACCGGGATCGAATCGCTCGTCGCGGTACCGACCTTCAGTTTCTCGAGCGCCTGCGCGACCGGCAACGGCAAGCCGGACGTCTTGCCTTCCGCCGCCGGCGTGTGGAAGCTCACCCACGGCAGCTCGCCGCCGGTATCGCGGCTCGGCGCCATGCTGTACTGGCGCGCCAGCCCTTCGAACGACTTCCCCGCCTTCAACTCGCTCAGCACCGTCGCGGCCGTCACCGGATCCTGGACGATGATCAGGCGCGGCTTGTACTCGTTCTTGCCGAGCGTGGCCACGAGTTCGTCGTAGCGCGCCTTGACCTGTTCTTCGGTCACCGGCTCGGGCTTCACATTGTCGCGCAGGTAAAGCTGCACTTCGGCATTCGCTTTCGCCTGCTGCACCGCCGCCTTGACCTCGGGCTTGTCGGCATAGTTCGCCTTCTCGGCGGCCTGCTGAACCAGCACGCGCGTGATCAGCTGATTCTTGATCGCCTGGCGGATCTGCGGCGAGTCGGGTTGCCCGGACGCGCGCAGCAGCGTATCGACGTCGGCCTGCGTGATCGGCGTGCCGTTGACCGTCGCAACGGTCGCCGTGGTCGCCGCCGTCTCTGCGTGGACAGACCCGCTCAGTGCGCCGGCCAGCGCAGCGATCAGCAACAGGCGGTTCGGTGTCGTTTTCATCTTCATTGTTTCGTCACTTCGGCTCAAAAAACGCGGCAGGGGTTGCCGCGCAAATGCACCGGCGCGGCAATGCGCCGGCGCAACCCTTCAGTCGATTCGGTTCATCGTCGTGAGCACGCGCAGTGCCGCCGATGCCGCTGTCATTGTGCCCGTATCCGGTTTTCCGCGTCGGGAGGTTCAGGACAGCCGCCCGGCGGGCGGTGCGGCGCGCGTTGCGCACGCCGGTCATTACGAACGCGTGATGTGGAAATTGTGTGGAAACGCGATGGAAATCCCGCGAAATCGCGATGAATCACATCATGGCTTCGCGAGCCCGGGCGCCGACCGAGGTCGGGGCAGCCGCGCGTGCGTCATCAAAGTCAGGGCGTCCAGCGATACACGGTGATGCTGTTGCCCTTCACGTTGTTCTTCATCACCACGTACTCGCCGTTCGACCGGCGGTACGCGCGGATGCTGTACATCGCATCGATCGCGCTGCTGGTATCCACGGTTGCGGGGCTCGCGTTGACCAGCGTGGTGTCGAGATTGCCGGTGGTGAGGTTGAACGCGTCGACGTTCGGCCACAGCGGCCCGCTGCTGCTGAACCAGTAGCCGACGAACAGATGGTTGCCCACCGCGTCGATCGATTTCGCGCCGCTGTGCGGCAGCGTGATCACCGGGTCCGGCTTCGTCGTGTTGCCCGCGCTCCAGCCGTGATACACCTCGATGCGCGTGCCGATCGACGTCCAGTCGTTGGTCCCGATCGCGCCCTGCGCGAGCACCATCGTGTCGCTGTCCGCAAGATAGACGATGCGCGTGAGCGGCTGGATGCTGTCGGGCACGCGGGTCGCGACGCCCGGCCCCCACGACGGCTTGCCGCTCGCGTCGAAGCCGGTCAGCGGGTAATGGGTAATCGCGCCGGTCTTGTCGAGGCCGGCCCACACGCCGCCCTTGCTGTCGATGCTGAAGCCGCTCGTCACGCGCCGCGTCGTGTTGAACGCGGGGCCCGGGATCGAGCCGTCCGGAATCGCGATGTAGCCGTTCGCCGCGTTGAAATGGAAGAAGTAGAAGACCGGCGGATTCTGGCCCGCCGCGACGAGAATCCGGTTCGCGCCCACCGACGTGAGCAGCCCGAAATGCTCGTCGCGCTGCGTGTCGCTCATGTTGATGCGCGGATCGGCCGGATACGTGAACGGATCGACCGTGTTCGCGACGAACTTGCCGCCCGCGCTGCCGCTGTACACGTGCGTGCCGCCATAGAACAGCGCGCCGTCGGTGACCGGGTCCGGCGCGGCGATCCCTTCGAAGTTCAGCGACTGCAGCGTCCACCGCAGGCTGCCGGTGCTGCTGTACGCATGAATGTCGGTCGCGCCGTTGCGGCCGAGATCCCAGCTGCCGCCCCACGGATTGTTGAGCACATAGAGATTGCCCCCGGTGTCCTTGCCGATCCCGACGATGCGCGTGAAGCGCTGCGCACCGACCTGCCCCTTGATACCCGTCGTCGTGTCGAGATAGCCGCCGCGCACGCCGAACGTGCCGGCCAGCGCGGGCCGGCCCGACACCGTATAGCGCTTGATGTTCTGGTCGGGGCCTTCGTCGCCCGCCAGCAGTTGCCCGGCCGCCGCATCGAAATACAGCGCCGACGGCTGCGAACCGGCCGGCATCCGGATCGTGTTCAGCAGCGCGCCGGCCGGGCTGAAACCGACGATCGAGCCCGCGCTCTTCTGCGCGACCCACACGTTGCCCGCACCGTCCACCGCGAGCGCGCCCGGCCCCGCCACGTTGATGTCGCGCTGCCACACGCCGTCGGTGGTGAACACGCGCACGCGATTGCCGTAGAAGTCGCTCGCATAGAGCAGCGAGCCGGCCGTCGCGAGCCCGGTGACGACGTCGATGCGCGGCTGGTTGGTCGCCGCGCTGACCTGGATGACGCGGTCGCGATACTTCGTCGCGCGGTTGTAGCGCCCCACCGCGCCGCTGCCGTACGTCTTGCCGGGTTGCAGCGCGACGAACAGCGACGTCGCGTTGCCCGTGATCGCGCTGCCCTGGAACTCCGCGTGCGCGCCGATCGAGCCGGCGCTCTTGCCGTTCTGGTAGATCGCGACACCGCCCTCATCCTCGTCCCACATCGAAGCCGTATAGATCACGCCTTCGGGCGCGACCCACATCGCGCGCGCAACGTTGCCGACGTGGGCCGCGAGCGTGCCGTACGTGTTCGCGAGCCAGTCAGTGGTGTTGCTTGCGTGAACGGGA
The DNA here is from genome assembly GCF_017104825.1 of Burkholderia sp. Ac-20345. NCBI lineage: Bacteria > Pseudomonadati > Pseudomonadota > Betaproteobacteria > Burkholderiales > Burkholderiaceae > Burkholderia > Burkholderia sp. Ac-20345. Next base: position 22,735 of record NZ_JAAGPO010000017.1, read on the forward strand.
GGGGTAATCGCGGCGATCGCTGCGGCGAGAAGCGCAGCCTGAAACCGTTGTCTGGCGACCATGACGGATGCTCTCCTGAATGATGCGGACATTCACATGAAGGGCCGGCCGGATGGCTTGAAAACCGCGATGCGTAAATTCTTCCCCTGAATCATCCGGCGCAGTCGGTATTACGTGCAGCATGTGTTCGATAATGCGCAGCGCGAGAATAGCGTTATATAAATCGAAAAAAATTGCGGATCGTTCGTGCTGTTGCGCTTTTCACGGATTCGGCTTCGATGGCAATGCCGGCGGCGCCCCTGCGTGCTGACGGCAAGCGCGACTGCGCGACAGTGAATGGTCACTTACACGTCGAATCGGGGATCGGGAAAATCAGGCTTGTGCCTGCGGAATATCGCCGTGTGTTCAACGACGACGGATTGAAACGGCGAGCGCCGGTATCAATCAGAGAATCTGAGAAAACGACCGCATTCAAGACGGAATCATCGTCCCAAAACAAAATCGCCGGCCTGAATCCATATCGGATCCAGGCCGGCGATCGTCCATTACCGCGGAATGGGCGACGCGCGACTATCGCTGCGCTGCCGCACTGCCGTGCATCATGCCGATGCCGAGGTCTCCGGCACCTTCACCTTCATCACGCGTCCGTTGTCCGGATCGTTGTCGTCGCGCGGGTCGTCAAGCTGCCCTTCCCACTTCGCGACCACGGCCGCCGCGATCGAGTTGCCGACCGCGTTGGTGGCCGAGCGGCCCATGTCGAGGAACATGTCGACGCCCATGATCAGCAGCAACCCGGCTTCGGGCATGTTGAACTGGTTGAGCGTTGCCGCGATCACGACCAGCGACGCGCGCGGCACGCCCGCCATCCCCTTCGACGTGACCATCAGCATCAGCAGCATCGTGATCTGCGTGCCCAGCGGCAGATGAATGCCATACACCTGCGCGATGAACAGCACCGCGAACGTGCAGTACATCATCGAGCCGTCGAGGTTGAACGAATAGCCGATCGGCAGCACGAAGCTCGAGATCTTGCGGTTCACGCCGAAGCGGTCGAGCGCGTCCAGCAGCTTCGGATACGCGGCTTCGGAGCTCGCCGTCGCGAACGACAGCAGGAACGGCTCGCGGATCAGACGGATCAGCGTGAACGCACGCTTGCCGAGGAACGTCACGCCGGCGAGCGTCAGCACGCCCCACAGCAGCGCCAGCGCCAGATAGAAGCTCGCCATGAACTTCGCGAACGTGAGCAGGATGCCGAGCCCCTGGGTCGTGATCGTCGACGCCAGCGCCGCGAACACCGCGACCGGCGCGAACCACATCACCGCGCCCGTCACCTTCAGCATCACCTGCGCGAGATCGTCGATCACGCCGGTCAGGCGCTTGCCCGACTCGCCGAGCGCGGACAGCGCGGTGCCGAAGAAGATCGAGAAGACGACGATCTGCAGGATTTCGTTGTTCGCCATCGCTTCCGCGATCGACTTCGGCACCAGGTGGACCACGAAGTCCTTCAGCGTGAACGCGCCCGTCTTCAGGCCGAGGGCCGCATCGGACGCCGGTAGCGGCAGGCTCAGATGGCTGCCCGGTTGCAGGATCGTTGCGGTCAGCAGGCCGAGCAGCAACGACGTGAACGACGCGATGAAAAACCAGCCGAACGCCTTGACGCCGACGCGGCCCACCGCGCTGCCGTCGCCCATCTGCGCGATGCCGACGGTCAGCGTCGCAAATACCAGCGGTGCGATGATCATCTTGATCAGGCGCAGGAAAATGTCGGACAGCAACGACACGTAGCCGGCAACCTCCTTCGCCATGTTCGGGTCGGGAAACGCGCTATGACAGGCGTAACCCACTGCGATACCAAGAATCATCGCGACAACGATGTACTTGGTGATGTTGTGCTTCTTCTTCATTAGTAATCCAAATCACAAAGCTTATGTTGCTAACGGCTGGCACATCTTTCGCGCCCGGCTACGAATCGAAACCCACGTCTCTCTGGGTGCGACAAGTCCGCCTTTGGCTGTCGCCATGGCGGACAGGGGGGGCATTCTAACGCAAATGGCCCCCCTGCTTTCAATTCTGAAAGTCGGCGGGGTTGATCTGCGTCCGGATGCCGCCGAAATGGCGCGATTTGTCGCGATCCTGCCCGCTTCCTGCGTGACCAGGACGGTAATCGGGCCACATCGTCGTTCACGCCGGGATCGCCCCGGTTCACGCGCCGGCGGCAGGAAACCGCGTCGCCGGATCTCCCTCCTTCCTCCCCGGCCGTATCGCGCTGCGTGACGACACCGCAAGCGATCGCGACACATTCACACAAAGATGCGCAGACCTTGACACTACGGTACGTAATGCGTCTGTAATATTTGGAAACGATTCGCGGTGACGCCACGCCCGGGCGTCGATGCGCAATCGCGCATCGGCAACACGGAACCGGGTTCGAGTCACTGCTTTCAACAGGTTGACGCATTCATTTTCTCAGCAGTCCTGCCAAATGAATGATCGAGAAAAGGCGGCATCGTGATGAACATTCTGTATACCAACTTCCACGGCGACTACGGCGGCGGCCAGGACACCTACGTCCGCGATCTCGCCGCCGCGATGAGCCGGCATCATCGCGTAACCGTCGCGTCACCTGAAGGCAGCCGCCTGTCGCGACTGTTGCAGGACAGCCCCGACGTGGCGATCTTCGACATGGAATTCAAGCCGCGCTGGAACCGGCTGTGCCAGGAAATCGTCCGGCTGCGCCAGCGGATCGTCGCCGAGCGCTTCGACGTCATCCACGTCAACGGGTCCGCCGATCACCGGCAGGTGATGCTCGCGCTGCTCGGCTGCCGGTATCGGCCTGCGGTCGTGCTCACCAAGCACAACACCTATCGCGCCGACAGCTTCGGCAACGTGCTGCGCGCCCGGCTGGCAACCGACCACACCATCGCGGTGAGCGACTACGTGGCGGGCATGCTCGCGCTCCGGTCGCCGTACGGCAACGTCACGGTCGTCAAGCATGGCGTGCGCCGGCAGGACGCGGAACGCCTGGCTGGCGACGAAATCCGGCGCCGCAAGGCCGCGCTGTTCGGGCCGTCCGCCGCAGACGCGATCGTGCTGGGCAGCAGCGCCGGCACCGCGCCGGAAAAAGGCTGGATGGACCTGATCGCGGCGCTGGGCCGCCTGCCCGAACATGAGCGCGAGCGGTTTCGCGTGCTGCTGGTCGGCGCGGAGCCGACCGGCGAGCAACGCGAGCAGATCGCGCACCACCGCATGGCCGCGCGCACCGCTTTCACCGGCCGCCTCGACGACGTGCGGACGCCGTTCTCGATCATCGACGTGTCGTTCGTGCTGTCGTACCACGAGAGCCTGTCGTACGCGTGCCGCGAAGCGATGTCGCTCGGCTGCCCCGCAATCGTGACGCGCGTGGGCGGGCTGCCCGAGAACGTCGAGCCGGGCGTGGACGGCTGGGTCGTCCCGCCGCGCGAACCCGAAGCGATCGGGGAAATCCTGCGCGCGATCGTGCGCGAGCCCGCGTGCGTGCGTGCGATGGGGCGCAGCGCACGGCTGAAAGGCAAGCGCGAGTTCTCGTTCGAACGCTTCGTGGACGCGACGCTGTCCGTCTATCAGAACTCCATTCGACACAACCCCAATCGTTGGGTGACATCCTTGAGGTCCGTTTAATGGCAATGAACATCTGGAAGAAGTACTGGGACCTGCGCACGCAGGAGTGCCCGTGTGACGTGCACTTCGTCGAATGGCTGGAAACCGAGCGCCTCAACGGCATCCGCATCTATCACTTCGGCACCGGCGGCCACCATCATGTCGGCGTGGAATGCGCGCGGCCGCACCTGAACAACACCGTCTTCGGCGTGACCGCATCGCCGAAGGAATACAAGTCGTATGTCGATCTCGTCACGCGGCAGCCGGAGGTGAGCAAGACCTACCTGGCCTATTTCGGCGACATCTATACGAGCAATTCGGACCTGCTGCCGGCGTTCGACGTCGTCACGCTGTTCCATCTGTGCGAATTCCGCGACGAGACGAACAGTCGCTACGGCGCGAAGACCGACGCCGAAGTGCTCGAGCTGTTCGCTCGCCATACCGCGCGCGACGGCCACCTGCTGTTCTACAAGGGCTCGTCGGCGTACCGGAAGGCCGAGCCGATCATCGAGCAATGGGCCGCGAATGCCGATTTCGTCGAAATCGGCGACTTCAAGACCCTGCGGATCTTCCGCAAGGCCGCGTAATTCCCCGTTCTCGCGACCCGCTCATGCCGCTGTCCGCCACGCGCTACCCGATCCTGATGTATCACCAGATCCGCACGCTGCCGCCGCCGCCCGACCGGCTGCGCGGCCTGAGCGTCGCGCCCGATGCGTTCCGCCGCCAGATGACGCTGTTCCGGCGGCTCGGCTACCGTGGCCTGAGCGTGCGCGAACTGCAGCCGTACCTGCGCGGCGAGCGCCGCGGGAAGGTGTTCGGCATTTCGTTCGACGACGGCTTTCTCAACGTGCTGACGCATGCGATGCCCGTGCTGGACGAGCTCGGCTTCACCGCAACCTGCTACTTCGTCGCCGGCCGGTTCGGCGGCGAGAACGACTGGGATGCGGGTGCCGATACCGCACGCTCGCCGCTCATGACGTGCGCGGACATGCTCGCATGGCGCGATCACGGCCATGAAATCGGCTCGCATACGCTCGATCACGTCGCGCTGTCGTACGTGCCGCCGCACGTGTCGGAGGTTCAAGTCACCGAATCGAAGCGGCGGCTCGAAGCGTTGAGCGGCCAGCATGTCGAATCGTTCTGCTACCCGTACGGCGACCTGGACCCGCGCGTCCGCGACCAGGTCGCCGCCGCCGGCTACCGCAACGCGACGACGACCCGGCGTGGCTGCGCCGATGCATCCGACGATCCGTTCCTGCTGCCGCGAATTCCGGTGGCGGGCGGTGTCGGTGCGATGCGGCTTTGGTTCAAGTGTGCAAAAGCGCGGATTCAGGGGCGCCGGTAGTTCACGCTGCATCGACCGTCGCCATGGCTATTCCTGCCGCCCGCCGCAGAATGCCAGCAGGCCGGCCAGCGCAATCCCCATGAACATGACCCACCCCGGCGCGAGCACCGTCCAGCCTGCGGCGACGCTACCGATGAAGTTGCCGAGCATCCCGCCGATCGCCCACGAAATCGCCGACGCGCCGAAATAGCTGCCGGCATTGCCGTCCGTCGTCAGGTCGGCAAGCGCAATATTCGACGCGGGAAGAATCAGGCTTTCGCCCAACGTGAAGACGATCGCGATCACGATCAGGATCACGAGCGACGCATCCGCGCCCCGATCGCGGGCGAACAGCAGTGCCGCAATCGCGAAACAGCCGCACAACGCGGCATGCCCGATCACCATCATCGAGCGCCAGTTCGTGCGCTGAAACCAGCCCATGCCGAGCCAGGCGGTAGCGATTCCGATCAGCGCATTCGTGATGTAGAACGGTCTCACGCCGCCATAGCCGTGGGCGCCATGTGCAAAGGTCAACGGGATGAATACGTAAATCTGCGTGTACACGGTCCAGAACGGGACAAGCGCCCAGCAGAGCCGGCGAAACCGCCTGTCGCCAAACGCGACCAGCACGCCGCGCAGCGGATGCACCGCGCCCGCGTTGCGCCTTCTTCGCCCCGCGATCCACGGTGCAATCAGCGCGAGCGCCGTGAACACCGCGCCGCTCACGAGAAACGGCAGCGCCCCGTTCGTGTTCGGCACGACGAGCAGCAGCGCCGGACCGATCAACGCGCCGAGATTGAGCGCCAGGTTGTTCAGCGCGAACACCTTTGGACGCACGGCGCCATCGAGCGAACCGAAAATCGAATACGCGGTCGTTTCGTAAAGCGCGGCCCCAAGCCCGGACAGGCACGCCCACATCAACAGGCCCGGCAGCGATAGCGCAAACGCGAATCCGGCAAACCCCGCCGCGCGGCACAGCAGGCCAAGCGTGGTCAGCACGCGACTGCTGAAGCGATCCGTCGACGCACCCAGCACCAGCGGCAGCAGCCGGCTCGCCAGCAGATTCACCGTCAGGACGCTGGCGACGCTGCTCGCGTCCAGATGGCGCTCCATGTCCAGGAACGCGGCAAGCAGCGGCAGCGACCCGAACACCGACAGATTCACGAGGAACTGGAAGATCAGCAGGATCCGTGTCGACGCCGGCACGCCTTCCGCGATTCCGGTGAGCCATGCGACCGGCTTGTTGCCCTTCTGGCGAAACGGGTCGACTCTGTCGCCGGACACTCGGCGATCGCAATCATCCATCATGTTCTCCGCTGACGTTCGATGCCGGCCAGACGGAGCATGAAAAAAGCCCCGTCCGTTTCCGGCGGGGCTTGGGGTGGGTTCGACACACTGGCCTACGACGCGCAACCTCCTCCCGGCCCGCCATTGGCGGTCGTGGTGGTAGTGGTAGTCGTGGTCGTGACGAAAAGTGCGTTCATGTGACGAATCTAGTCAACCTGCTGTCGGACGTCAATACGTCGACTGCGTAGCCCGTCACACAGGAAGTCCGTCGACATCACGGAAAACTCGCCGGCCTTCCTGATGTCGTGCGGCCGCCAGACCGGACGACCATCCACGCGATGCAATGCACTCATGGCTGGAAGGCCCTGCGCATCTGCGCTCCAGCGACATCGAACACCTGACGGGCTGCCGCCGTCACGCCGACCATGTGAATGCACGCATGGATCATCCCCGGCAGCACGACACAGTCGACCGGCACACCGGCCTCCCGCAATCGCTCTGTATAAGCCTGCGCGTCGTCGCGCACCGGGTCGTACTCGCACGCCAGCAACGTGGCCGGCGGCAAACCCTCGAGCGAAGCCGCCCGCAGCGGCGACACGCAGGGTGAGCTGCCGTCGGCCGGATCGGTCAGGTACAGGTCGAAGCAAACCCGCATGATCTCTTGCGTCAGGTAGTAGCCCTGCCCGAAAGTCCGATAGGACGTCGCGCTCATCGACGCATCCAGCGGCGGGTACAGCAACAGCTGATGTGCGATCGACGGCCCGCCCCGCTCCCTTGCGACCAGACAGGCCGCCGCCGCGAGGTTGCCTCCGGCACTGTCGCCGCCGACGGCGATGCGCGCCGGGTCCAGCCCCAGGTTGGCCGCCTCGCCGAACACCCAGTCCAGCGCATCGCAGAAATCCTCCAGCGGCACCGGAAACCGGTGCTCCGGCGCAAGCCGGTAATCGACCGACAGCACGACGCATTGCGTCGCGTTGGCCAGCGCGTGGCAAGGATTGTCGTAAAGCTCGAGCGTGCCGAGGCACCACCCGCCGCCGTGCGCATAAACGATCGCCGGCCGCGGAGCCGCGTGCGCCGAAGCGACCGATGGCCAATAGGCCCGTACACGAATCTGCCGCCCGTCGCGTGTGGGCACCTCGAAGGTTTCCGGACGGTCGACCGCTTCCAGCGGTCCATGCCAGCCCCGCAGAGTCGTATCGGTCGCCTGGCGCAACGCGTCCAGCGACGTAGGCGCCTCGGCCAGGGCCAGGCGCGCCAGCAGCGCGGCGATGTTGTCGTCGATCGGCATGTTCAGCGGCTCCGTTCCAGGAACGGCAGCAGATGACCGATGAACGCGTCGGGCGCCTCTTCCATGATGAAGTGACCGCAATCGGGCACGACGGCGCCCTGCAGATCCGTCGCGTTGTCCCGCATCGTGACCAGCGGCGCATCGCCGGTGGCGTGTTCGGCACCGATCGCGAGCACCGGCATCGTCAGCTTGTGCTGCGCCCGTTCCTGGTTCTGGCGGATCGTCTCCGGAATCGCGCGGTAATAGGAGAAGCCGCCGCGCAAGCCGCCCGGTGCCGCATAGGCGTCGATATACACATCGACGGCCACGCAATCGCGCCGGAACGACCAGCGGTTGAACATGAACTCCAGATAGGCCCGCTCACGTCCGGCAATCAGCGTCTCGGGCAGATCGGCCAGCTGGTTGAACATGAAATGCCACAGGAAGATGTTCTCTTCCGGCGGAGCGAAGATCGACGGCGCGGGCGCCAGCCCGGGAATCACCGCCTCCGTCAGCGCCAGCGACTTCACGGCCTCGGGCCGATCGCTCGCCAGCGCATAGGCCACCCACATGCCGACGTCGTGGCCCACCACCTGATACACATCGAAGCCAAGCTGCGCCATCACGCGATGCAGCGTGGCCGCCGTGTGGCCCGTGTCGTAACCCGCATGCGGCCGGTCGGAATAGCCGGTGCCGGGCGGATCGACCGCGATGGCCATGAAGCCGTGCGCGGCGAGCGCCTGCATCACATGACGCCATGCGTACCAGGTTTGCGGCCATCCCGGAATCAGCAGGACCGGGGTGCCTGCGCCGGCCGTGACGCAATGGACGCGCTGGCCGTCGATGCGCACGTATTGATGAGCAAAGTTTTGAGCGTCGGCTGACGACGACTGGAGTTGAGCGGACATATCGATTGTTCCTCGTAAGGGGGGCCGGCTCAGGCGATGCCGAGCATGTCGTGGATTTGCCGTTGATCGACCGCGGCACCGGCGAAGTCGTCGAAGATGCGCTCCGTCACCCGGATGATGTGGTCGTTGATGAACGCGACGCCTTCGCGCGCGCCGTCCTCCTGGTCCTTGAGGCAGCACTCCCATTCGAGGGTGGCCCATCCTGTGTAGTCGTACTGAGCAAATTTCGAAAAAATCGCCTTGAAGTCGATCTGACCGTCGCCGAGCGACCGGAAACGGCCGGCACGCTCGAGCCACGAACTGTAGCCGCCGTAAATCCCCTGACGGCCCGAAGGCAGAAACTCGGCATCCTTCACATGGAACATGCGGATGAAGTCGCGGTAAATATCGATGTATGCCAGATAGTCCAGTTGCTGCAGCACGAAGTGGCTGGGATCGAACAGCATCTTGCAGCGCGCGTGCTGGCCGACCAGCGCATGGAAACGCTCAAAACTGACGCCGTCGTGCAGGTCTTCGCTGGGGTGGATCTCGTAGCAAAGGTTGACGCCGTTTTCATCGCAGACGTCGAGAATCGGCCGCCAGCGGCGCGCCAGCTCGTCGAAGGCCGTCTCGATCAGGCCGGCGGGCCGTTGCGGGAACGGAAACAGGTAGGGCCACGCAAACGAGCCCGAAAAAGTGCCCATGTCGGTCAGCCCCAGGCGGCGTGAAGCCCGTGCCGCCAGCGTGAGCCGATCCAGCGCCCATGCGGTGCGCGCGGCCGGGTTGCCGCGCACGGCCTCGAGCGCGAAGTTGTCGCACATGGCGTCGTACGCCGGATGCACGGCGACCAGTTGCCCGAAGATGTGGGTAGTCAGTTCGCTGATCTCCAGCCCATGCACAGCCAGCATGCCCTTCACGTCGTCGCAATAGGCCTGGCTCTCCGCGGCGGTCTCGACGTCGAACAGCCGGCTGTCCCACGCCGGAATCTGCAGCGCCTTGAAGCCGACGCCGGCGGCCCATTGCGCGATATTCGGCAAGCTGTCGAACGGCACCGCATCGTCGGCGAACTGCGCGAGATGGAGACTGGGGCCCTTGAGGGTACGCATGATCAACTCCTATTGTTTGTTGATCGACAAAGAATAGAATAGCGGGACGGTGCGTGTCAACACGACGCGCGATAAAATCGGCGCACGATGTGACGACGGACGAAAGGGATATGGCGGGACGACCGAGAGAATTTGATCGCGACATGGCGCTGAAACGCGCGATGCTCGCGTTCTGGCGACGCGGCTACGAAGGCACGTCGATGTCCGACCTGGTCGAAGCGATGGGCATCGCGTCAGCGCGCATCTATGCCGCCTTCGGCAGCAAGGAAGCCCTGTTCCAGGAGGCCATTGCGCTCTACGAGCAAGGCGAGGGCGGCTTCGCCGATCGTGCGCTCGGCGAGGAAACCGATGTCCGCGCGGCCGTCGAACGGATGCTGCGCGATGCCGTCGCCGCCTATACCCGGCGCGGCCAGCCACACGGCTGCATGGTGGTCTCCGCCGCGACCAACTACTCGGCCGAAAACGAAGGTGTGATGGAATGGCTGGCCGCCCATCGGCGCGCACGCACGCAGTCGATCGCCGAGCGCCTGCAGCTTGCAGCCGAACAGGGGCAGCTCAAGCGGGGCGCCGACATCAACGCGCTGGCCGATTTCTATGCGACGCAGCTGCACGGCATTTCCGTTCAATCCCGCGACGGGGTATCGAAAGAGCGTCTGCTCGCCTCCATCGGGCCGGCGATGATGCCGCTCGCGATGGCGGTGCGCGACGGGGCGTGACCCGCGACCGGGACACCGTTCCGGAAGGGCCGCACGTCGCCCGTCGCGGAAAAGTGTCGCAGGCACGGTACTCCCGAAAAATCCGTCTTCGGGAATACGTGCCGTGCCGGCCTAGAACGTATGACGCAGGCCGACCACCGTACCGACGGTCGTCCCACGCCCTTCGTGCAACGCGCCGTTGATCGCAAGCCCGGTATTCATCAGGCCATGGTTGTGGACCACCCCGACCTGCCCGTAGACCGTCGTCGCCTTCGACAGGAAGTACCTCAAGCCGATCGCCGTCAGCACCGACCGATTGGCGGTATCGTTGCCGTCGCTCGTCAGCCAGGCGCCCGCATCGGCTTCGACGGCAGGCGTGATCAAGTAACTTGCCCCGGCGCCGTACACTCGGCTGTCGAACCCGCCGCTCACCTTGTAGAGCGCGTAGGAACCCTTGACGGTCAGGTTGCCGACACTGTATGCCGCGCCGATGGTACGACCGGTAAACGGCACGGTGCTCGGAATCGGCGTCCCCGCCGTACCACCCGCGTTGCCGTTGTAGAGCGCTGCCGTGACGAGGAACCCGCCTCGCTGGTATTTGAGGCTCGCCGAATACTGCCGCCCCGCCTGGAAATCGCCCGCCTTCCCGCCCAGTCCGAACATCGCGCTGCCCTGGAAGCCGGCGATGTCCGGGCTCGTGTAGGACACGGCGTTCTGGTTGAACAGCCCCGTCACCAGCACGCTGTCGACATAGATGACGGCGCCGCTGCCAAAATAGGCCACGTCGCGCGGGTCGGTTCCGATCAGCGACAGCACGAACGGCGAGTATTGCAGGCCGGCCTTGACCGACCCGAAATCGCCGCTCAACCCGATCCATGCCTGACGGCCGAACATGTTGCCGTTTGAATTGCCGAACCCGCCGCTCGGGATGTCGATGCCGCTCTCGAGGACGAACGTCGCCTTCATCCCGCCGCCCAGATCCTCCACGCCCCGCAAGCCGAATCGCGATGCCGCCGCGGCACCGTCGACCATCGCGAACTTGTGGCCGTCGTTCGCGCCTGTCTTCGTATTCAGCGACTTGTTCGTGTAGAGCACGGCGGCATCGAGCACCCCGTAGAGCGTGACGCTGCTCTGGGCATGCGCCACGCCGGACGTCGCGCCCAGCGACGCAGCAATGGCCAGGCCGAGCGTTCCCTGACGCCATGTCGATTTCATGTCTATCCTCCAAACCCAGATCGTTATTTTCAATGTCGCGTCACGGCGGGATGCCGATCGGCGCTTTCGCTACACGTCACAACACGTCCGTCGCGGCCGGTTCTCGCACCGCACGGAGACTTCCCGATCCGGACTCGTCACGTCCGGCAGAAACTGAACACGCGTCGACGCGATCGACGACACGTCCGTGGCCCTCATCGACGGCATTGAATGTCGAACGACAGGCAATCGTCGCGGGCCATCCGGCATTCGCTACCGAGGCGAGCGAGCCGTCACTGCCCACGATGACCCGCGCCGGCCAACGTTGCGGTTGCGGCCACGACGGGCCGATGCGGCTGAAGGTGGGAATGGCGCGCGCAAATCGCGTCGACTGACGGCAACGCTCGCGATGGCGCACGTGCGTCAGGAGGCGAACCTCATCGTGCCCGCGTGCGTGATCGGCGGCATGCAGGTACAGGTCGATGAATTCCGATCGATCGGCGATGCGGTAGGCAAAAAGGACTCCTTGACGAACTTCCGGTAGGGCTTGATTCGACACAGCACGTCTTTCACGACGTCATGCGAAACGGTGATTACCGTATCGAGGCGCCAGACCGACGTGGAATGAATGCAAGACTAAGAGCAGGCCGGGGGGATTTGCCCCCCTCCAAAGGGGAGGCAGGAGCCTGGCGACGGGGGGGCACCACGCGATCACCCCCCTACCGTGGGAAAACCCTCATCGTCGTGGGGGCGACTATTATTATCATGATGTGGTGCATTCCGGACTTTCCCCCCATGAACTTGCCGTCCGAATCCGATGAGCCTCTTTGGAATCTCTCGCTGATACAGACGAAAATGGCGCCACCGCGCCCGCCCCGGTTCCGAGTCGCGCGGCGGACGCTGTCGAAAAAGCTGGCCGCCGCGGCCGAACACGCGGTCACGCTGGTGATCGCACCGGCAGGGTTCGGCAAGACGACGACGCTGTCCGAATGGTGCGAAGTGCTCCGCACCCGCCATCAGCTCGTCGCGTGGCTGAGCCTCGACCATGACGACGACAATCCCGACCAGCTCGGCGCTTACCTCGTCGCTTCGTTGAACCATGGAACGGGCGGCATCGGTCAGCAGGCCGAAAAGCTGCTGCGCAGCGATCCGATGACGCCCGGCAAGACCGTCATCTCCGTGCTGCTCAACGAGATCGCCGCGTGCGGCAAGCCGGTCTTTCTGATCCTCGACGATTTCGACCGGCTCACGTCGCCCCCGGTATGTGCGGTGGTGTCGCGCCTATTGCGCTACGCGCCCGCCAATTTCCACGTGCTGCTCGGCGCGCGCGGGGAGCCGAGACTGGCGCTGGCCCAGTTCCGCACGCATGGCCAGCTTCTGCGGATCGACGAATCGGATCTGCGCTTCTCCGCGGACGATGCGCAGGCGTTCTTCGCGCGCACCGGCACCGCGCCGCTCGACCGCGGCGCCGTCGAAATGCTGAATGACGCCACCGAAGGATGGATCACGGGCCTGCAACTCGCGTCACTGTCGCTGAAGGAAGAAACCGATGCTGCCAAGGTCGCACGCGATCTCGCCGGCAATCGATTCGGCATCGACACGTATCTCGACGACGCTGTTCTGTCGCACCTGCCGCGTCCCGTATATCAGTTTCTGCTGCGGACATCGATCGTCGATCACCTGAGCCCCGGCCTCTGCGACGCCATCATGGGTGCGGGCGCTCGCAGCTGGGAGAAGCTCGACTGGCTCGAGCGTCACAACCTGTTTATCCGTGCGCTCGACGACGAGCGGCAATGGTTCCGCTATCACGCCCTGCTGTCCGACGCGCTGAGGCGGCGTGCCGCGCGCCAACTGGCCGATGAATTGCCGCGGCTTCACCAGCGCGCCGGCGAGTGGTTCGCGAACGCGCGGCAATGGCCGGACGCCGTGCGTCACGCGCTCGCCGCCGGTGACGCGCTGCAGGCCGCGATCTGGGTCGAGAACTGCGCGGCCGCATTGATGGATCGCAGCGACGTGAACACGCTGTTGAGCCTGATCGGCAAGCTGCCGCGTCAACTGGTGAAGTCGCGGCTGCGCTTGCGACTCGCCAATGCATGGGCGCTTGCGTTCCTGATGCGCATGCCGGAGGCCGGCGACGTGCTGCGACACGCGCAATCCGACTTTGCGCGCCATCATGCGGATCGCACACGAGCAGAAGGCGAACCCGACGCGGCGCTGCCGATCGAGATGATTGCCGTCGACGCGGCCATCTCCGGCTTCGACGACGACAGCTACCGGTCGCTCGAGCTGGGACGCGAAGTCGTCCTCTCGTCGTTACCCGCCTCCGCGTGGGTCAGGCGGCTCGGGGAAACGGCGCACATCTTCGGCCTGATCTACGACAGTCGCTTCGACGAGGTCGAACGACTCAGGCTCGGCGCGGCCGCCGTCCCGGCCGACGATCACGACTTCATCTACGCCAACGTCTACCGCGAATGCATGTTCGGGCTGAACCTGCTGGTGAACGGCCGCCTACCGGAAGCGATGGTGCTGATGGAGTCCGCGATCTCGCATGCGGAAGCGAACGTGTTGCGCCATTCGGCGGCGGCGGCGGTTCCGGCGGGCTACCTGGCGGCACTCTGCTACGAGCAGAATGATTTGTCCCGCGCGCGGCAACTGATCAACGATCGCTCGGCCATCACGGCGGAAGCGTGCCCGCTGGGCTCCCTGTCGAGCTACTGCCGCACCGCGGCGAGGCTCCATGCGCGCAACGACGATATCGCGTCCGCGCTACTGTGCCTGAAGCAGGCCAGCGAAATCGCCGCCTCCCGACACTGGTTGCGCATGCGTGCGTCGTGCGACGCGGAAATCGTGCGGCTGTGTCTGCAGCAGGGCTGGATAGATCGCGCGAAGGAAACCGCCGACGCACTGGACGCGCTGATGCCCGAGCAGATCCCGACACCGATGGGCAGTTTCATCGAGACGTGGGCAAGCGGGTGCGAGATCCAGGCACGGCTCGACATCGCGACAGGCCGGCCGGATCGCGCCGCCGAACGGCTGCGCGAGTTGAGGACCACGCTCTCCCGTGCCGGGATGACCTACCTGGAAGCGCGGATGTCGCTGTTGTACGCGGTGGCGCTCCAGCAGGAACACGCGCAAGAAGCGGCGTCGGCCGCACTGACGGACGCGCTGCGCTACGCGCAGCCGAACGGCATGATCGGCAGCTTCGTCGATGAAGGCGAACCGATGCTGCGCCTGCTGACGAAGTTGCGCCGCGAAGCGTCCGAACGCGACGGCGTTCAACCGGCCTTCGTGGACCGGCTGCTCGCCGCGTTCGACCCGCGCCGCACTCCGGCGGACGACGGCGACGTGCGCGACGCCCGACACCTGCTCAGCGCGCGTGAGATCGAGATCCTCAATCACATCGCCCGCGGCATGTCGAACAAGGAAATCGGACGTGCACTGCGCGTCGCGCCCGAGACCGTCAAGTGGCATTTGAAGAACATCTTCGAGAAGCTCAAGGTCGGTTCGCGCTTCGAGGCCGTCCAGAGTGGGCTCGGCGTGACACCGGCCGAGCGCGGCAAGGCAAGGGAAGCGAATTCCTGAAACAAGCGCGACGTATCGTATTCCTGACGATCAGGCTACCTATTTCCGGCTTGCGAGAACGAACCGACGTTGCCCGATCGGTTCCGAAAATTTCGATACCCAGCTGCGGAATAGCGTTCGCGCCGTTCGGTTTCATCCCCCAGGAAGGAGTTCATCGATGAATAAACTCACCACCACCACCGGCGCACCCGTTGCAGACGGCCAGGACGTGCAGACCGCCGGCCCTCGCAGCCATGCTGCTGCAGGATCTGTGGCACTGGGAGAAGCTGGCGCACTTCCATCGTGAAGTCATCCCTGAACGCCGCATGCAAGCGAAGGGCTCAGGCTCGTTCGGGATCTTTACCGTGAACGGCGACATCACGCAGTACACGCGCGCCAGGGTGTTTTCGCAGATCGGCAAGCAGACCGACCTGTTCGCCCGCTTCTCGACCGTGGCCGGCGAGCGCGGCGCGGCCGACGCCGAGCGCGACATCCGCGACTATGCGGTGCCCGGGTCGCGCCGGGTCAGGCGCGGCACCAGCAGCAAGGTGGCGGAGATCGACTTCACGAAGCCTCATGGGCCGCTGCTGCTGATTGGCGGGGAAGACGATCACATCATCCCTGCCGCGCTCAATCTCAAGTACTTCAAGCAATACAGCGATGCATCGTCGGTCGCGGATTTCCGTCAGTTCGAAGGGCAATGCCACGTGCTGATTGTGGATCAGAACTGGAAGGATGTGGCCAGTTACGTCAATGACTGGCTGGACAAGCGTTGAATGCCATGATCTTCCGCGTGCGTCGCGCAATGATGTCGATACGGCTACGAGGGTAGCCGGAAGCGTCAGTTGCGCGGCGCGACGGCATGGTCGTGGAAGGGGGGCGACTGCGATCTGGCCAAAACCGATGTCGAACACCTGATTTGCGGCGACGCGCAGCTCAAAAAGATGGATGCCGACATGAACTGCGGTTCTGTCCTGATGCAGCCGCAGTATTCAAAGGAAATCTCCTGTCGGGATCGATCAAAGCAAGTGGATCTCGATGATCGGAAACAAATCTACAATGCTGTTTCGGCCGGACGACACCCGTCGAAAATCAGGTGCGTGACCACAATGGACCAGGATATTCAGACCATGCTCCGCCGCTATCGCGAACGAGATATCGACCTGCATCAGTTGCGCGTGTGGCTGGACGGCGAAAGAACGCGTGCGGACGCCCAAATCCCGCGCGGTGAATTGCTGAAGCTCAAGCGAGGCAGTGAAGCGCAAAGCAACGGTGCGATCGCGCGTCTGATTCCGGCTTGCGTACACTGTCTCGGTATCGGCGAACCCAAAGCATTCATATCACACGAGGAGTCTCAGCAATACGCCCGTCGTCGTGACGCGGCCCTCGCAAACAGCACTCTCTCCGAAATTCCTCAGCCTCATTTTTCGTCCGAAGGATCCGATTCGGCGGGTTCGGCCATGTACTGTCGCTGCGCCTGCTGCCGCTCGATCTGGGCATTCGTCGAGCCTGAAAAGGCGGAAAGCGGGTCATGGAACCGAATCATCTAGGTGCGGCGTCCGAAATCCGATATCTCCATCGCGGTCAGCGTGCCGCCGGACACGACGGATTCAACAGGTCAATGCAACAGCTTGGTGGAATCGTTTAGCCGGTATATCGAAGTTTAGTGTCTTGCGTGGACGTTCATTGAGCCGTCGGACAATGGCGTCGAGCCTGGCTGGATTCCGAGAATATCAACGCGAGACTCACTGCCTGACGGGTCGCAAATCCCGCCTCACGTCACCACTCTGGCGCATCGATTCCATCGTTAGTTTTCAAGATCGGAAACCCCTATTGAGTGTTCGTGACCTCATGAGCACACTCTTTGCCGAGGCTCATTCACTTCCTCGGACAAATAATTCGCGGGCGGGGATAAAAATGAAAATATCGAGTCTTGAAGGACTGCGTGGAGCCGCTGCATTGCTCGTCGTGATTTTCCATATGCAGTTCATGTGGCACGGCATGCGCTGGCTACAAGGCGGCTATCTCGCCGTCGATCTGTTCTTCGTGCTGTCCGGCTTCGTCATCGCGACGACCTACAGCGAACGCATGACCGATGGTCTTGCGTGGCGCATCTTCATGATTCGTCGTTTCGGCCGCCTGTACCCAACTCAACTGGTCGCAAGCATCGCGTTGTTCGCGCTGCTGAATGGCTCTGCGTTGCTATCCGGTGGCATGCTCGCCGCTCGGTCCTCCCTGCCGTCGCCCACCGAATTATTCGCTGTGTTTACGATGTCGCAAGGGCTGCCGCTCTATGGACACCTGGTCGGGTTGCCTGTCACGTGGTCGACGAGCTGCGAGTTTTTCGTCTATATGTTGTTCGGTGCGCTTTGCCTCGCGCTACGCGGCCGCGCGCGCGTCGCTACGTTCGTCGCACTCGCGGCCTTCGGCTATGGTGTCGCGGTCGCCGCCTCCATCGGATCAGCCTCGTGCATAAGCGCTGGCGGATGCTTCAATCTGCTGTTCGACTATGGGTGGGCGCGATGCCTCGCGGGCTTTTTTCTCGGCGCGCTGATCGCGCACTGTCGGACGACGCGCGCAGTCGTCGAGCTGACGCGCCCGCTGACGCAATGCCTTGCTCTCGCCTTGGCGATGATGGTGATCGTAGTCAGCGCGCGTGATTACAAGGGCATGAGCCTTTCCGTTGCCTCGTTTGCCGCACCGTTCGTGTTCGCGCTACTCGTCGCTGCGCTGTCATCCGATCAGGGGCCGGTCGCACGCCTGTTCTCGCTGCGCGTGTTCCAATGGCTCGGCGCGGTGTCGTACTCCGTCTATCTGGTGCACGATGTTTTCCGCCCGCTGCTTGACTATTTCGCGTCGCGTGCAACGTCGCCGGTGTTAATCGGCGGCTCATTCGTCCTGGTCTCTTACGGAACAGCGCAGATCCTGCATACGCGCGTCGAGCAACCGTGGCGTGCACGTATCTATGCGTGGTCGGACAGTCTTCGAGAAAAGGGAAGGTCAGTCGCGATTGAGTAGCTGCGGCCTTCGATGTCTCAATGGTTGGACGCAGCTCACATGGTGTGTGCGACGCTTTTCGGGCCGCGTCGTCATGCGAACGAGCCGACGGGATCGCGAACCATCCCGCCGGCCATGCGCTCGCCGGGC
Source organism: Burkholderia sp. Ac-20345 (assembly GCF_017104825.1). Lineage (NCBI taxonomy): Bacteria > Pseudomonadati > Pseudomonadota > Betaproteobacteria > Burkholderiales > Burkholderiaceae > Burkholderia > Burkholderia sp. Ac-20345. The sequence continues at coordinate 40,839 of NZ_JAAGPO010000017.1, forward strand.
GCATCCGCCCGGCTACCCGTTACCGGTCGTACTCGAAGGACTCGGTGAAGAGCGTGTCGGCCGGGTCGGACCAGCTCAGGTTCACGAACGAGAAGTCCGTGCCGCCCGTCCAGCCGGCCACCGACGGGAACGCGACGCCCTGATCGCCCGGCACGTTGAGCGTCACCGCAGCGCCCGGCTGGACCGGCGTCGCCGATGCCGAACCGTTGACGAACACCGCCGCCGTCTGCCCGGCCGCGGTTGCGCGGATCTGCACGTTGCCGCGCTTGACGAACGGCAGCCCCGATTTCGACGTCCAGGCCAGCGGGAAAGTCGCGCCGCCCGCGAACGTGCCGGCAGAGCCCGGCGTCAGCTTGTCGCGCGTCGACTGCGCCAGATCGTGCCACGCGTACTGGCGCAGCGCATCGGGCGTCGGCGACGGCGTGCGCAGCCGAACCGTGTAGTGCTTGGCCGGCGTCGACGTGTTGCCGTTCTGGTAGACGTCGATCGTATAGGCGCTGAACGGCTTGATGTTGGCCAGCTCGGCGGCGCTCAGTTGCGGCTTCGCCCAGGCGGTATTGTTGCGCGGCGCGTCGCCGGGCCACGTGAACAGGCCCTGGTTGGCCGGGTCCTGCGCGACGCCGGCCAGGCGGAAGTTGTTGCGGCACTGCGCATTCTTCGCCAGTGCGGCGAGCTGCGCAGGCGTCTGCCCGCTTGCGATCTGCGCACGGATGTTCAGCGTGTCGCAAGTGCCGCTCGACGGCTGGAGGAACACGCCGTTGCGCAGGCCGGGGCCGTTGACGATCGCGAAGTCCACCGCCGTGCCGGCCGCGTCGACGGCACCCACCTGCAGGTTGAGCGAATCGACGAACGCGTTGGTCCCCGTCGACGGATTGGCCGGATTCAGCCAGTCCCACTTCTGCGCGTTCGCATTGACCTTGCTCAGTACCGCGCGCTGGTTGCCGACCACGCGCCAGCCGGTATCGCCGTTGGCGAGACTGCCCGCCTTCACCGCAAGCTGTACGTGCTGCTGCATGCCGTCGCGAATGCCGTCGCTGCGCGTCCACGCGAGCTTGACCCACATCGTGTCGCTGGCAACGACACGGATGACTTCCGGCAAGCTGAAGCTGGCGTTGTTCATCGCATCGTCGGCCACGATGCCCGGCGTGCCGCCGGCCGGCGCACCGAACTCCTGGTCAACCGACATCCCGTTGTTGAGGTACGCGGCGGGCACGCCTGCATTCAGCGCGCCAGACGCGACGTTGTTGACAAAGATCTGGCCGCACGCCGATACGCTGCCGCCCGTGCGCGCGGAACCGGTCGAACCGGCGAAACACTGGTTGAGCGCGCTCTGCAATGCTGCCAGATCGCTCGCGCTCGGCAGGTTCGACACGACCGCGCCATTGATGGTCGCGGCGGCCGGCAGGCTGGCCTTGTCGCTCGCCTGCGGCGCGACGCCGGGTGCGAGCTGAAGCTGCACCGGCGTATCGCTGGACGCGCCCGCCACCGAGCTGATCTGGACGCCGCCGTCCGGCAGGACGTTGATCTTCACCTGGTCAAGCAGCCGGTCAAGACCCGGCGCGCCCGCGGTCAACGGGCCGGAAATCAGGTCGACGCCCGTATTGCCGGTGGCGGCCAGCAGGTCGGCCAGCGCCGAAGAATAGGCCTGCACCGTGCTGGCAACGGCCTGGGCCGTGACCTTGCTTTGCAGCAAACCGGTGTCGGCCAGCAGCTTGGTCGGATTGTCGCCGATGATCGTGGCGGCGATCGCGTTCGTGATCGGCGTGATGTTGATCGTCTGCGTGCCGGCCGTGGCGCTGAGCGCGATCAGCGTGGCCTGTGAATCGGCGACGTTGCCGTATGCGGACAACGCGAAAGGCGCGGTCAGGCCCGTCACCGTGCAATGAAACGCGCCGGTTGACGCATCGGCCGGGCAGTCGACCGCTTTACCGGTCGCATCGACCAGTTTCACGGTGGCGGCCTGCATTGCAGCGCCTGAGGCCGCGACCCCACTGACCGTCTGCGCGGCGGGCTCCGACGGCGGCGAGGATGAACTGCTGCCGCCACCACAAGCCGACAGGACGAGCACTGCAATACCGGATACGACAGGCGTGAGTTTCATTGCGTTTCCCCCGAGATCCTTCTGGTTGATGCGTGTCATATGCACCGCTCATGCACGCTGGATGGCCGGGATTCTCGCAAAACCGTTTTTTACGATCATCATTCAGGTGAATGAAAATCGGGAAATAACACGGTGCGAAACGCAAATAACCCGTGTTAGTCTGAATAAAATTCGGTATTCGAAGCAATATCGTCAGACAAAACCCACATACGAAGATCGCGCAGCGACGGGGGAAACATGCAACGGGACCAACTCATCGGGGACCTCTACGAGGCCGCGCTGCAGCCGGACGGTTTTCTTGAAGTGTTTCATCGGGTATCCGAATCGCTCGGCGCAAACGTTTTTCACATGTTCAGCTGGGACGCCGCGCGCAATGCCCCGCAATTCTCGATATATTCGCCGCGCGTGGAATTCGACGAAATCATCGCGCGCTACGAGCGGTATTACGGCGCGCTCGATCCGCGCCGCGGCTTCGTCGAGAACGCACCGCTCGGCGAATTCGTTTGCTGCCAGGATCACCTGACCGAGCGCGACGTCGAGCGCAGCGAGTTCTTCCAGGACTATCAGATTCCGGCGGGATTTCGCTACCTGATGGGGATTCGCTTCGCGCGCCCCGGCAGCGACAACATTCTGCTCGGGTTATTGCGAGCGCACGGCCGGACGCCGTATTCGTCGGAAGAACGCGCGGCCCTGACCGGTATGGCGGGGCACCTGCAACGCTCGATCAACCTGTGGCGAGACGCGAGCGTGCTGCACCGCGACGCCACACTCGGTGCCGAACTGATGGAGGAGTTGGGCCTATCCGTCTTTGCGCTGGACAGGCACTCGCGCGTCGTGTTCGTCAACCGGGCGGCGGAGTCGATGCTGCGCGCCACCACCTGCCTCAAGCTCGAGAACGGGCACCTGAGCGCGACGAGCGCGCCGCAGAACGATGCGCTCAAGGCGGCGTTGACGCGCGTCGCGAAGACCCGCAAGAGCGAAAGCCTTGCCCTTTCCGGCACGTCGGTCGCAGCGCATGAAATTTTTCTCAGCATCGCGGTACTGTCCGGACAAGCGCTCCAAGCCACTTTCGGCGATGCGACGATGCTGGTCACGGTCAGGCGACGCAGCGCCACCCCGCTCGTCGTCGCACAACAGCTGCGGCAGTCGTTCGGCTTGTCGAGCGCCGAAGCCGCGGTCGCTGAAGCGTTGATCAGCGGCAAGACGCCTGACGAATGTGCAGCCAGCGCGGGTGTGTCGCTTGCGACGGTTCGCACCCAGTTGCGTGCCATCTATGAAAAGACACACTCGCGGAATCAGGCCGAAGCCGTCGGTCGGATGCTGTGGGTACTGCCGCAACACAAGCGCAAGGATTGACGCCTCGAAGCTGCGAGCAGGTTGGTGGTCAAAATGCCACTGCATGCTGCACCGGGTTCGGTATGGCGGCGGAGCAATGACCGCGTCGCAAGTTCATGCGGACAAGCCTCGGACGTGAAATGGCCGTTGTGTGACTCCAATGCGACCGCGACGATAGTGCGTTGTCAGCCGAGCATGGTGTGAGATGCCCCGCGATCCAATATTCTCGTCTCTAGTCTTTTTTATAAGGAAACGCAGATCGCATTCTTCACTCATAGAGTGTGGTCATTTATTCAAATGACAACATATTGACACTGCGGACATCTTTTCCGAGAGACAACAACAAGTGTGGGCTCTCAGAAAAGTTGTCTTTGGCACCCTGGACAAATCAAGGACTTGGACATCTTTTTTGAGACGACTGCATGGCGCACGTCTCAGAAAAAGTGTCCTTGGGCACGGGAATTCTCAGAAAAGTCGTCCGTGGGAAGATTGCCCATCTGCGTCGGGGTAACCGACCAGATGAGCGCCATTGCCTGCACAAAAGCGCCGCTACGGCTATCGCCGTATTCACGTGCTGTTGCAGCGTGAGGGTTGGCTCGCGAATCACACATGCATCTGGCGCCAGGTGAGTGCGGACCGGAGCGCTAGTGATGCCTCGATCGCGTCCATGAGAAGAGTCAGCTCCTCAGGTGAATTCTTGATCCAGAAATCGCGATCGACGTAGTCGATGGACAGCCGTCGTACCAGCGACGCGGCAGACGTAAAGTCCGTACAATGAAGGTCAACAAGGCACTTCGCCATCGGCATCACGGATCGAGCGGGCAGTGCGTGGCCGGAACGATGGTTTGCTCGAAAGGCGGTTGCGGGAAATATTGTGTGGTCATCTGAACCTCCTTGGCGACATCCGATCCTGCGACACACGCTACGATGGCCAGCGCCTCGTCCAGTCCTGACGAAATTCCGCCGCCGGTGATCCGGTTGCCATCGATGACATAGCGGGGGAAGCCTTCGGCTACCTTGATCGCGGGGAATCGGCTGAGGCAAGGGATAAACGCCCAATGCGTGGTCGCCCAATAATTATCGAGCAGACCTGCGGCGGCAAGCAGCATGGCACCCTCGCATACAGACGAGACGTAGTCCGCGCCAGCGCTCTGCGCCTTCAGGAAGTCCAGATACGGGCCACCTTGCATCAACTGCTGCAGGGCACTCGGATTCCCGCCTGGTACCCATAGCAAGTGGGTTTGGGATTCAGGTTCAGCGTAGTCGGCAAATCGGCGCTGTGGCGTGAGGGTCAGGCCATCGCGAGTTTTGAGCGGAGACAGGTGCTCCGCAGCCAGGGTGATCGTCGTCGCCCGCGTGGCCCAGGTTTCGGCCGTCCAACTGAACAGCTCGACCGGCGCGGCCACGTCCAGCAGGTCAACACCGGGATAGATCGGGATCGTGATGTGGAACGGCGGACGCTCTTGCGTCATGGCGTACCTCCAAGGTCACTCCGGGAAGGGCTCACTGCGGCGCCTGTTGCGAAGAGGTGCCTGGTCCGTCAGCCTGTCTCCAGCGGGATATTTACCTCGATGGCGGGGTTGCCCATCAACTCATACGGGAAGCGGTCCATACCAGGAGGGATTGGCGACGACTGAAGCTGCCAGGCCGGATGCCATGTATATCTCCTTGCAGTATTTCGACGAAAGAAAAATCAAGGCGCAGACCAATCGGCACCGCACGCATGAGCGGTGGTGTCGCTAAGCTCCGGGGTGTGGAAAACCTGACGGGGGCTTAGGGGAAGTCGCCGGCCGGATGGTCGTGATTCGCGTGATTCATGCCAACCATGCCGATGCCGCCGCCGGGGGCCGTCGCATCCGGAACAATGCGGATGTTGGTCATCATCCCGCCGTCTTCGTGATCGAGGATATGGCAGTGGATAACGAACTCGCCGATGTAACGGTCGTAGCGCGTGCGCACAAGCACCTGGTAGTCGTTCTGCACGAAGACGGTGTCCTTGAAGACGTGCCACATCCCGCAATACTGGTTTTGCAGGCCGACCTCGTCGGGTGAAACCAGGCACTCTCCGTTCGGACCGAAGATGCTCTTGGGCTGCGCTCCTGGCGGCGCGTGGCGGACATCCATCACCTCGAACGGGTTGACATGGATATGGAAGATGTGCGGTTCGCCCTGCGAGGTGAGCACCCAGTCGTCCGTGGTGCCCACTTGGCGCGTGAAGTCGACGCGGTCCGGATCGTAGGCCTTGTAGTTGATGTAGAAACCGAACGGTCCAGTCCAGGGCGCACCCGGCTTGGCGGGTGGCGTGGCAGGCGGCGCCGGCGGGAAGGGTGGATTGCCGATGAAGAAATCGACCTTCTGCACATCGGGGTTGACAGCCACGTTCTTGAGGTCGTCCATGGCACGCCAGGGTGTCAGGTCACCTGCCAGCAGTCCATTCAAGGCTGCGGCGGGAAGCGATTTGTCGGCCTTGTTCCCGTCGTAGAGAGCCTGCTCGACATAGGTTTTGAGATCGCCAGTCACAGGCTTGCCGTCCGACACGACCACCGTTGCAAGCAGTTGCGTCTCGTTTGGCCCTTGCCCGCCGCCATGGGAGCCAGCGTTGGCGCGCTCCTCGGGCGTTGCAGCCTGGTTCAGGATGCAATAGGTACCTGGCCGCGGAAACGCGATCAACACGTCGCTGCGATAGCCCGGCTGCAGGAAATTGCTGCCGATGCCGCCGCTCACGCTTTTCTTGTCGACGCCGATCGCGCGTATGGCCGTACGGGTCAGACCATCCGATGCGATTTCAAACTGTGGCACCAGATCGACAGGCTTGCTCTTGTCCGGCACAAGCACCGGGCAGAGTGCCGCGATCGCGGCCAGCTGCTCCTTGCGCGAACCCGCCAGTACGCCCGCGAGTGCCGCCCGGGACTCGGGCGTATTCGTAACCATCGGCACGATCTGCAAGTTGATCGTGTCGTGGATGCCTGCGTGGATGAAGCGCCAGCGCTGAATTTCCCCAGCGGCTACGTTACGTAGCGTCGGTTGGACAACGCCGTTGATGCTTGTGAACCGGCCGCTGTCGTCCCATACGGTTGCCGAAGAGAGTTGCTTGTTGAAGTCTTCAACGACACCGACCTTTCCAGCCGGACATGACCATTGGCCTTTCGCCTGGATGATCTGGCCTTTGTCGTCGAAGCAGGCGTACGGAATCTGTTGGAAGAGAAAGATTTGCTCGGGGATCGGCCGTCCCGAGGCGTCGTGCAGGATTGTATCGATGTCTCCCGGCGCTGCACCAACGTAGCGCCGATTGCCGCGCACGATCAGCGGCCCTGCCGCTCCGCTCGCGACTTGTAGCGCAGTCGAGCCGTGGCGGTGCGCGTGGTACCAGAAGGTGCCCGATGGATGATCGGACGGGATGTTGATCTCGTATTCGAATTTTGTTTGCGGGCCGACATTGAGCAGAACATTGTCGCTGTTTCCGGCAGGCGATACATGCAGTCCGTGGAAATGCATGTTGATCGTGTTGAAGCAGCCTGGCTTCCCGCCCGCCGGATCGTGCCCGCCAGGACAGCTCGGGTCATTCTTGTCCAGCCGGTTATCAAGATTTACCCGCAGCGTGTTGCCGGGTTTCAGTTCAAGCAGCGGGCCGGAAAGGCAGCCGCCATACGACCGCAGCCTGACGCGATCCTCCGCTCCGTTGGGATTGCCGGGGTTGTAGATCTTGTTCTCTCGCTTTTCGACCCGCAGGTTCAGCGCGACGGTCTGCCCGTCACGAGTGATATCGCCCGAAGGATTGCATGTCGTCGCAGAGGGTTGCTTCTCGATTGTCGCCAGCGCTTCCAGCGGCCCCTTCTCTGCCAGCTTTGGCGGAGGAAGAAAAGGCTGCGCGGCCAATTGCGCCAGCGCGGGTTCGTTGGCCACAAGCATCAACGCCGCCCATCCAGCGATGCAAGCCGCTTTCATCGTGCGTCCCCCGGAAAATGCCGCAAAAAGCAGCGTCTTCACGTCTTTGTATAAAGGCTGATTCTATAAATCGCTCACTAATACTGCAACCTGATTTGCATGAAAATAAATTTATATCTGCAATAGAACGCACTATGCACTTATTTTGGCAGTGTAAAATTTGAGGCGATAGAGCGGTAAAATGAAACAATAAAGAGGATAAAATCGCTTTATCATGGCCACCGCTTCCCGGCTGTCGTCATTAACTGTGCGATTCGCTGGTATTTCCGGTTCAACCTGAGCCTGCGGGACATCGAGGAGTTGCTGCTCGAGCCTGGTGTCGTGGTCACATACGAAACGATCCGTTACTGGTGCAACAAGTTTGGCGCGGCGCCTCCTTGCCGACTGAGCGCCTTGCTTACAGCACAGGTTTCAGTATCAATTCCGGCTCGGTAGCACTGCGCGCTTAATTCGCTTCAACCGCCTGAGCCGGCGTCTCAACGTTGGGCTGCGCGCGCGGGCGCCTTGCCGTATCGAAGATGCTCGACACGAAATACACCGGTTTGATCGCTGAACACGTCGGTGCGTACTACTGCGTCGAAAAAATGAATTGGGGAAGCGGTTGGCACGAGCATGACGCCGGTCTGACGGGGCGACGGGAAAAGCAGCCGAGCGAAACCGTACTCGGTCGGCTCGACAACGGTGGCAAACTCGAAAAAAGATGCTGACGGATAAACGCGCCAGCGCATCCGGGACAGCGATGGCCTGATGCAGATTAAAATTCGAAGTTCAGGCCGCGATCAATTTCCCGCGTAAGTGCCTGCAGTGACTGCAACAAGCTACCGCCCGCATCAATCAAGGTCGCGATTTCGGTTTTTGCCATCAGGACCGTATCCACAAAAAAATACAGGGTCTTCTTATCTGGGCTGATATAGCCATTGACGAAATCTATGTCGAGGACCGGCCCAAGCCCCCACGCTTGCTCCAGGCCGCAAAGGTAAGCGCCGTACTTTCCACTGGCGTGTTTCGCCTCCAGATCGGTTTTCAATTTCTCAAAGCTGGTTCCGACAAGATCTTTCAGGATCCCATCCTTTAGGAAATCACAGTGGGCATGCTTGATTTCGAAATATGAAAAAAAACGCCTCTCTTCCTCGAAAATTTCTATCTTCGTCGAAAGATAGGGAACGGCGTTGTGCTTGAGAAAGTTATTGATATCAGTGTAAACATTATGCCTGACACCCGACCTGTTGGCGATATTGCAAAACAGAGGACGCATGTAGTGATAATATTTCTCTACTTTAGGATCGAGCTCCAGTCGAGCTTCAGATGCGTGGTAGAGGGGTTCAAACTGGCTACGATCCAGCGCGCCGTATTCTTTCAGGGTGTGTGATATCGCCTCACCCATAAAACCCATCCAGTATCCATGGCCGCCAAGCGCTGCGAGTTCCGGGTATTTTTTATTGAATATGCTTTGCAGCTCGCCGATTGTCGCCGTCGCTTTATCTGACTTCGAAAGCGATGAATTTTCAATCAGAAACTTATTGGTAAGAGCACGATACTGTACTTTTTTTATTTTCTTAAGGGGAATTCCAATTTTCAGGGCGCAGCAGATGCAATAATAGTCGATGAGCGACCCCATTGAATTTAGCACGGCATCGGAATACGCCTGATTTAATAGCGCATTTCCTTCGTCGAATTCAATTTTATGATTCGCATATTCATTGAAATACTGGCGATTGGTTATCTCCCTTTGGCTGTAGAGACGCCCAATCTTTTTGATCTGATGTTGTATGTTTGTTTCAAGATCGCTTACCAGTTCCTGTGAATTCATGGGTTCGAATATTCTCAGTTGAAAGCCATTGATAGTGCCTTTTTTATCTCAAAGGTCACGTGTCCACTTTGGTCTTGATTAGGGCGTGTTCGGCCGGCACGCATGACGAGCAACGGCCTTCCCAGCCACCGCGGAAACCGACCGCGCTGCTCCATTCATTTGCCGAAGCGCTCCATCTTCACATTGAGAAGGTCGTTTGCGAAGCTCCGGACGAGTAAAGCCTCCAATTCGTTAATCAGCGCATCGTCGACCTTGTAAGCGGAAAAATACGTAGCAAGGTGGCTCAAATGGCGCCTCGTCAGCCTTACTTGACGGGCATATTCATCAGAAGTCCTGAACTCGCCGCGCTCCGGATGCTGAACGCGATATACGCGTTGGGTCGTGTCGCGGTCCCGGTTGAAGGCCAGATTCATCTCTTTCCACAGACTTTGGCGTTGCGCCTTGCCTACATACAGACCGCGCCCCCGCGAGTCGTAAAAGACATATATTCCGTGACTTTCCTCCAGCGCGCTCTTAAGGCCCAGCAGCGCTTTGGTTGTGTTCGGCGGCCGCGTTGGAAACAGTTCTGCGGTCCCGTTAGCTGATCTTCGATAAGCCGAAAGCTGAAAATATTCAACGACCGGCGCAATCGCGCATTCATGTGCCGACTTGACTGCACGCTGCCTCGCCTTCAACAGCCCATCGGATAGTTTTCTGCCCGTTAGGCCGTACTTCAACCAGTTGCTTACCGTCCCGGCAGAGATACCGAGTTCGCGACTGAATCGCCCGTTCGTCCCGGCGTCGAATTTGTTGCGTAGGCTGGCAATCGCTTCCTTCGCTATCTTGATACGTTCATTCTGCTCGCTAGACCGTATCGCCTTTACAATGGCGCGCGCTAGCTTCTCTTCAGTCAGCCCATTTGTTTCCCAATCGCGGAAATTGGCCTGACTAAGGCCCAATAGCTTCCCGAGTTCGGGTGTACTTTGAACATCGAGCTTTCGCTTAAGCGCACTGATAAGACGATCTGCATCTATCGAGTTCTTGATCATTTTCTTGATTCTCGTCCGATCTCAGTCTCTGGTGGATTGTTCGTTCGTCAATCGCCTTGTTATCGGCAAAGGCTTGGAAAAATTTAGAGTCCCATATGTCCGATTGCGGCCGTTCCGTCGGTTCTGAACTGAACCGATCAGCTAGTGAGCTTCGCAATCCGGCCGTTTATTTTTCCGCACACGACTGAGCGCTTCGGGTCGAATGCCGCCGCCCACGTTGGGCGGCTGCCCTCCACGACAGCGCAGCAACAAGGCGGCGCGCGTCTTCGGGAGACTGAACCAGGGACGAGAGTCGACGACGTCTATACCAGCGTCCGTCAGGATGTTTGCGCTCGTGACGATCTCCCTCATGCTCTGAGCAAGTTCCTCGTTTCGGGGAGCAAGACAGACACGAAATCGTCGTACGTACAGTCGTACTCTTCATCGTCGCCAAGGTATGTCATGAATCGCTCAACTGCGATGGCCTGTTTGTCGGTTGTCGGCGGTTGGTATGCCTGCCAAGCCAAGAGGAAGAGTCGCCGCATCGGATGTTTGCCTCCTCGCCCACGGTTCAATGCGGCAGCCAGTACATCGTAGGACGAGGATAGCCCGCTGGACACCGGGCGATGGTGCTTGAACGATAGAAGCACTGGCAGTATGCCCTTGGGATTCCAGAAATCCCACGCCAGTCCGGGAGCAAACTCTTTCCGCCAAAAGCCGTATCGCGTCAAACGATATGCCGCGGCAAATACGTTGTCGCGCAAGTTTTCCGGAGCGCCGGCATCGTAATACTGCACGGCGATATTTAAAAATTCATCGAGTGCCTCGCTCCACGATGCGTCCACACTCCATGCGGCTCTCGATGCTTGAGCTTGCTTGATGCGATCCCATGCTCCTGTTGCTCGCAGAGCTACCTCCATTTTTGCCTGATCGGATTGGCAAAAATGTCCACCGCGCACCCGCTCAATGCCGTGCTCTGACATCAATGCGATGGTAGCCTCGTTCTCCATGGCTTCGGCGCTATGCGTATCCCGAGTACCGGTGTTGATGGCATAAATGCGTCGCAGTGGTCTGTATCGCTTGGTCCATTCTGCACCGACGCCGGACTCGTGCTGCCCCCATCGGTGGTCCAGGACGCCGCTCAGGCCGACATAAAAGTGTCCTTCCTCCAGTTCGAGGACATACAGATAAATATCCTTAGGTGAGGCGGCTCCACACCAATTGACCGGCGTGGTTTCAAGTTTATGCTTCTTACTACCGAAGCCCGCAAGACTTATGAACTCCTGCGCAGCCTCCTCAGTGATTTCAGTACCCATGGCTGCTTTCTTCCACCCGGTTACAGGCTGCACCCCTAGCAACTCTATCTGTCGACGCGTATATCCACCACCGGCGCTTGCACCCGCCGCCAGAAATTCTTCCGTAATCAGCATAAAGTTTCAGTTATTCTCGTTGGAGAGCACCGATATCAACAAAACAGAGTACTCAGCTTGTTTAGATGGCATCTTTCCAATCAACATTGTTATTTAGTGATTTCCGTCGACGTCGGCGATTGATATTTTCTGACAATGAAACGTTACGGCTAGCTCCAAGCAACCAAATCAAGGGCACGAGGACACACTACCGCTCGGCATGTGTAACTCAAATGACGCGACAAAAGAAAAGAATAAGGGATACGGGACAAGGCTGTGCGGCACGTCGACGCCACACAAACAGCAACCGCATGAGTTTACCTACTATGGTGCTACCATGCACTCATCCGGGCCGAAAAAACTGTCTAGACGATGCCGGAGGCGAGATAACCGCGGGGCAAGTCATATGTCGATAGCCGCTCAACAATATCGCATTGGCTTATGATTCATTTTAATTTAAAACAATGCCACTAAAACACGATAATGAAAAGAGACACTTCCACCACCAATGAGATGCCATCCGTTCTGGACCGGGAGATCGCGGACACTCAACTCGACGCGTTTGGTCATCGTCATTTTGCACTGGCGTTACGTAGTCTGATTGAATCAAGCGATCACCCGACGCCTTTCAGCATTGGCCTTCTCGGTGGCTGGGGTACGGGCAAGAGCAGCATCAAAGAGATGTACATGGAAGAGCTTCGGAACGATGCCACTAAGCATCAAGGCACGAAGCGATCGGAGAAAATTCAATGCATAACCTTCAATGCATGGCGCTTCGGAGGGCGCGACCAGGACATCAAACGAGCATTGCTACGCCACGTATTCCTTGAGCTCGGCGGGCACGAGGAAAGCCTGCAGGACCGGCTCTTCCGCCAGATTAGCCACGTCTCGGAGCAACCTAAGCCCGCGCTTCAATACTGCCTGGAAACGCTTCGCGCCTGGCTGTTGCCGATTCCCGCCGTGCTCGCGGTAATGGTCGCATTTGTCGGTGTCCTCGCCGCCGTCAACTGGATCTTCGGCGCCGGTCAAGATGTGACCAAAGTGGCCGGATCGTTGTGTGTGTCGTTTCTCTTTGGATACGTGCTCAAGCATGTGAAACCACCGGAGGTGAAGGCCGCGTCCGCCATGACTCGGGTTATGCTTCCCAGCACGAGTTCGGAGCAGTACGAGGATATGTTGCTCGGACAACTGTCCCGCTACAAGGCCGGAGAAAACAGATCCCCAGACGGGCGGGATGGAAGGAAGTGTGAACGGCTGGTTGTGTTTGTCGATGATCTCGACCGGTTGTCTGCTGAAGAGATGGTGCTCGGCCTGGACGGCGTACGCACGTTCATGGAAATTCCCAAAGGTCGCCTGCCAGATGGACTCGGCCTGGTATTCGTTATTTCATGTGACGAAGGAAAGATCGCGGATGCGCTGGCCAAGGGCCGACGCTCGGCCGATTTGCCCGCGACGGTGTTCAACCGGTTTGACGCCCGGCGGTACCTCGACCGAATCTTCCAGTTCCGTCTGGAGATCCCGCCGCCACCACACAACGACATGCGAGAGTTTGCTACCCGGAAATTGGTCAGCATGGGTGGTGTTGCAGCCGATCTCTCAGCGCGCGGTGTACCCCTAGCACCCGTCGTTGACAGAATGATTCATGTCGGCGTGCAGGATCCGCGAAATGCGCTGCAAATTGTCAACGCGTTCGAGCAATCGTGGTGGCTGGCCAAAAAGCGTGAAGCCGATGGAGTGGGTAGCGATCGTGCAGGCGGGTTGCACGAAGGGGCCGTCACTGACCACCCTATCTCACTTGGCGCACTTTCGGCCATGAAGGTGAGTTTCCCGGATTTTTATCGCGAACTGCAGGATGACCCCGAGCTTCTCTTTCATTTCACCGAAGTCGTCGTGAGAGGACAGAGTCTGTCTGAGCGTCCTGAGTCGATCCAGCGAATCCTGGCCGACAAGTATCTGGTCCCCGAGCCTGCCTCTGGTGGAGAGGAGGCTTCCGCTAAACAAAAGCCGCAATTACGACCGGAATTCAGGCCGCTGCGTCAATTTCTCGCGGGGCTCGTAGGTGTTCGATGGGCTCAGCCGCTGGAGAGCCTGCTACTGCTCTCCGAAGACCCTATCTCTCGGCGGCTCGGACCAAAGATTGCGCAGTTGCGAAACGCATTCATCTCCGGCGACACCGATGGTGTTCTGGAGGGGCTGGGCAGGCATCATGATCTTTCGCCTTTGAGCGTCGATCAGGCAAAGAATCTGTACAACCTCTTTGAAGATCTCCGAGGCGAAACGGAAGTCCGTCGCACCAATGGCGCACGTGTAATGGCGGACGTAGTCGATCGAATTCCAGACCCTCCCCTCGCACAGGTACTCAACGAACTTTGCAGAACGCTTGATGAAAGTCCAAGCCTGCGATCGCAACTCGGACCTGTACGAATCAAGAATTTGCTCGTCAAAGCTGCGGGTTCCGACAAGCGCGCTGTAACTTCCCGTCTCATTGGTGACGCGATGGCAAGAGACGAAGATCTGAGCCTCAAGCTTGACTCCGGGCAAACGCCGAGTCTGGACGAGGCGATAGAGATGGTGAGAACTATTGTTGCGCTTGCCATCGGTGTGCGTGGAGAACAGGGCCTCGAAGCGAGGGAAGACACGCAGTTCCTCGATTGGCTGTTGGCTCGCAATGTTCGCGTTCCCAACGCCTCCAGACAGCTCAGCTTTGATGAGCTGGAAGCCTGGCTCTCAACCGATACTGGCAGCATCGCTGGTTCTTTGGGGACGCGTTACGCGGAAGCACTTGCGAGTGAACTTGAAAAAGATCAGCCGGCAGCATTCGACATGGACGCCGCAACGCAGCGAGCCAAAAACGTGTTCTCGGCGCAGATGGCGGTTGGGGAAGAGGCACGGCGAGCAACATGGCCAATCGTATGCCGGTTTATGAGGCTCAGGCAGCCAGATGCCGTCGGAGTCGCCTGGCAGGTTGCCGTGTCAAATGATGGGTTCGCCACCGATGCTGAAATCTCGTCGCTTGTCAGTGCATTTGTCACCCGTCTACTGCAGGACATCCCAGACGACAGTTCCGATGTCGACGTTCATGAGGCATTCCCAGAGTTGATGAAACTGGTTGTGGCGCGGATACAGTCGCTTGACGGCAGCGCGCTGCAACAACTGGTCACGCTTGCAACAGCATGGAGCCGCGAAGACGTGCTAGCCCAACACGCGTGCGACGTCGTCTCCCAACTGCGTCGGGTGAACCCTGCACTGGCCACCGCAGTGTTGACCACATGGGCTCCACGGGTTATTTCCGATCTTCCCCTGCCGTGTCTTGAGATGTTGACGAAGCTTCTGCCCCAAGAGGATGACAGCCTCAAGGTCGCAGTTATGAATTCAGTGAACGCTATTCTGACTACGGAACCGATTAACGATGCCACGGCGAGCCGTTACTCCGCGTTCGTCGATGGGCTTCCCGCCCCCGGCTGGGACAAGGCGCCATTCAAGGGGCACCTGGACAGCGCTTTAGGCAATCTCGCCAGCCGCAGCGGCAACAGTAACTATCTAGAAGCGATTTTTCCGCCCATCGCAACAGTGCTCGCTTATGCAACACCCCAAACACTTGGAAACTCGCTACAGCAACTTTTCCAGCAAGCCAAAAATCATCCAGCGAGCTACGCGTTCCTGCATCGACGGATGGTTGGCCGCTGGCCAGCGTCTGCCCCGACACTCGCGCCATATGACCCATCCGTCCTGTTTGACGAGGCCTGCGCCACTTCAATCAATAACATGGCAGTGATGAAGGACGATGTGCTCCACTCCGTGTCCGACATGTTCGACCGCGGCTTGGTTGGGCAAGAAAAACGTGTGCGTATCATCGAGACTGCATGCGCTCTTTGGCGGGTCGAACCTGATTCCGCGTTACCGTTCTTCCGGCGATATCCCGACCTGTCGGTCGAGCAGATTGATGCACTCGTCGGCACGGTGAACACCAGCGAGCCCGGACAGATCGCAGCGCTCCGTGAGGCATGGCAGGCCGTATCACGGCACACCGGAGACGATACGCGCCGGACAGTGACCATTGTGCTGCTTCGTCGCGGTGCCGTTCAGGCGCCTGGAGACGCAGACTTTGCATTGAATGTGTGGCTTTCTGCTCAGGGTGACAGCGGACGCATGTTGCTGATCGACCTGCTCGTCGACGGTGCCGTCCCTGACGAACAACGGGCGAGACTTTGGAGGCAAGCCGTCTCACGCTCTGATGCATTTGGCAAAGGATTCTTTGTTGACGTGATTCCGCGCGCCTTGAGCGTGCAGAACAGCGAAGCTCTGTCGGCCGCAGTTTTCGACACCGAACAGGTTGTTGAAAAACTGATACATGATGGCCAAACACGGTCGGACCTTGCACGCGGCCTGATGAGCCGGTTCCATGAGTTCGGGACGGAAACGATCAAGGGCAACGCAGGTGCCATGGCGCACCGACTAGTCGGCAACGTTGCACTGAAGGGATTGAATATCGAAAGCCTGGTGGCAAGCGATTTGCCGATCCTTTCTGGTGCGTTTGGACCGTCCAAAGACCTTGACCGGATCAAAGACCGGATCCAGAAAGAAAGTTAGATACGCGCTGCTTCGGCGAACTGCTCAATCATCAGTTCGCCGTGACCACGCAGGCCCCGCGAAGGCCGACGAGATTCGCCCCTGTAATCGAGGCACGCTTACGTAACAGAGCCGGCGCAAAGCCGGCTCTGTTGCTTTTGGGGACGCATCTCTCCGTACTTGAGAAAAAATATCTGTCGCGAGCCAAAACCTCGGATGCGAATCTGCAGTTGAGTGCCTCTCATGCGATCGAAACGACACGATGCCGCTGACCAAGCATTGCGCTGATGTCACCCGCAGCCAAATATTCTTCGATCATATTTTCATCGAAGCTCATAGAGTGCAACCAGTAATCGAGGAATTCAGTCTTTTATTCAAAGACAATTTCTTGAGACCGCGGACATCTTTTCTAAGAGACAACAACAAGCCCGCGCCCCCTTCCAACCCCATCACTCCCCCGTACCGGCATTCGTCAACCAAACTGTACCGGTACTGTACAGAAAACTGTCGCTAAACTGACCTCCATCCCAGTCCAGAACCGCATGGAGAATCCGCGATGGAATTCCTCACCCTGAGCGCGCTGCCCGCCGGCATGCTGTTCGCGCTCGTCACGACTATCACGCCCGGCCCGAACAACACGATGCTGCTCGCGTCCGGCGTCAATTTCGGTTTCCGCCGCACGATGCCGCACCTGTTCGGCATCAGCATCGGCGTCGCGATCCTGATGCTCTGCGTCGGCTTCGGCCTCGGAGAAGTATTCAAGCGCATACCGCTGCTGTACACGATCCTCGAAGCCGCGAGCGTCGCGTACCTGCTGTACCTCGCGTGGCGCATCGGCACGTCGGGCGAAGTGAAGGCGCACGGCGGCAAGCCGCGGCCGATGACGTTCATCGAAGCCGCCGCGTTCCAGTGGATCAATCCGAAGGCATGGATGATGGTGCTGACCGCCGCGACGACGATCCGCCTGTCCGCCGACTACGGGATGAACGCCGCGTGGATGGCCGTCGTGTTCATCCTGATCGGCTTCCCGTGCATCAGCCTGTGGGCCGCGTTCGGGCTCGGCCTGCGCCGCTTCCTGTCGAACGCCCGCGCGCTGCGCATCTTCAACGTGACGATGGCCGTACTGCTGATCCTGTCGCTGTATCCGCTGATCGCGCACCTGCTGGCGTAGTGAGCGCTCACCGCGCGCCCGTTGAGATTCGCCCGATGCAGGCGTACCCTTTTGTTACGGGCGCGCGCCACCGTTTCGCCGGTTGCGCCGCTGCTGCCGGGAGAGTGCCGATGAAGCCATTGCTGAGGGCGGGCGAACACATCGAGGGGATGCACTGGATCGCCGAGTATCACCCGCTCACGCACGAGATTCGTGTGCTGCGCGAAGACATCGAGATCGGCATCTACTGCGCGCCGCCGGCGATGTTCGGTGAAGAGGAAGAGATGGGCGCCGCGAACCTCGCCGATCATCGCAGCCGGGAGGCCGCGCTGCGCGCGTATCTGCGCAACTTCGTGAAGCAACACGACACGGAAGAATAGCCGGCGGCCCGATGGCCGCCGTATCGGCGGGCCGGCGCATCGCACCGGCCCGCGCTTTGCTCAATGCCCGAGCGATTCGATCTTGCCTGCCGGCTGCGTCACGCCATGCGGCCGCGCCATCTGCTTGATCAGCAGCGCGACACAGGCGAGCAAGCCCGCGACGGCGATCGTCGCGAACACGCCCGCGAACGAGAAATGACGGCGCGTCAGCTCGGCGACGAGGAACGATCCCGCAATCCCGCCGAAGCGGCCAACGCCAAGCATCCATGCGACACCCGTGCCGCGCCCTTCAGTCGGATAGAACGCGGCGGCGAGCGCCGGCATCGACGATTGCGCGGTGTTCATCAGCACGCCGGCCACGAACACGACCAGCACGAGCAGCCCGACGTTACCGGCAGCCTGCCCGATCGCATAGACGCTCACGGCCGTCAGCGCGTAGCACACGGCGATTACGCGGTTCGCGTTGAAGCGGTCCATCAGCACGCCGCACAGCACCGCGCCCACGCCGCCGAGCGGGAACAGCGCGGAGATCAGCGTCGCGCTCTTCGGCGTCAGGCCGGCATCCTTCAGCAGAATCGGCATCCAGTTGATCGACGCGTAGAAGATCACGAGCCCCATGAAGTACGCGAGCCACAACATCACCGAGCCGACGAGGTACGAGCGCGACAGCACGACGCCGAGGCCCTTGCTGCCGGTCTGCGGCGCGGTCTCCGTCATCGCGAACGAGCCGGCGTTCAGCGCATCGCGCGAGATGCGCGCGAGGGTGGCCCGGATCCTGTCGACGTGCTGACCGCTCGCGACCATGAAGCGCACCGATTCCGGCATCTTCAGCAGCAACAGCACGCCGAGCAGCAGCGGCGTCACGCCGCCGAGGATCAGCACGCTGCGCCAGCCGAAATGCGGAATCATCCATGCAGCCAGGAACCCGCCGAACGCGGCGCCGAGCGGGAAACCGCAGAACATCAGGTTGATCACGGTTGCACGGCGCTTGTCGGGGCAGAACTCGCCCATCATCGTGACCGCGTTCGGCATCGCCGCGCCCAGCCCGACGCCGGTGATGAAGCGCAGGATCGTCAGGTGCCCGATGGTCGTCGAGAATGCGGACATCAGGCATGCGACGCCGAACAGGAATACCGAGCCGAGCAGCAGCGAGCGGCGCCCGAGTTTGTCGGACAGCGGGCCCGACACGAGCGCGCCGCACGCGAGGCCGAACAGCGCGGCGCTCAGCACCGGCGCAAGATCAGGTTTGGTGAGGTTCCATTCGCCGAGCAGCGACGGCGCGATGAAGCCGATCGCGGCCGTATCGAAGCCGTCGAGCAGCACGATCACGAAACACATGAGGAACACGAGCCATTGAAAACCGCCGAACGGCTGCTCGTTGATGAAGGTCTGGACATCGACCACGGGTGTGCGATTCATCGCTAGTCTCCTGTGTCGATCCAAGTTAGCGCTTTAGCGCTTACTTGGATCCCATGCTTCGCGGTCGATCCAAGCCGGCGCTTTAGCGCTTGCCCGGATCCCATGCAAAGCCACTATGTTTATAAGCGACGCGGCCTCGGAACCGCGTCTTGCCTTTGTTCGCGCACCGGCCATCCGGTGCGCCGCGCGCCGATACTCTGCCGGCGCGTTCGTTCATCGTCGACGGCCCACCAACCGTCAGCGGGCCTTGACTCAAGCTCGGACTACGCCCGGCGCTTAACCGGCGGCCCCATCTTGTTCCTTGAAGATCTTGTCCGCGAGATGGAACGCGGAATTCGCGGCTGGCACGCCGCAATAGATCGCGGTCTGCAGCAGCACTTCCTTGATCTCGTCGCGCGTCACGCCGTTGTTGCGCGCGGCCCGCAGGTGCAGCGCCAGTTCCTCGCCGCGGTTCAGCGCCACCATCATCGCGATGGTCAGCAGGCTGCGCGTATGGCGCGGCAGGCCGTCGCGCGTCCAGATCTCGCCCCATGCATAGCGCGTGATCAGGTTCTGGAATTCGTCGGTCACCTCGGTGCGGTTCTCGATCGAACGGTCGACGTGCGCGTCGCCGAGCACCGCGCGACGCACCTTCATCCCTGCTTCATAACGTTCCTGGTCGTCCATCGCCGGGGCCTCACGCAATCAGGAAATCGAGCAGCGCGCGGTTGAAGCCGTCGGTGCACTCGATGTTTGAAATATGCGCGGCGTCGAATTCGACGTGCTGCGCACCCGGAATCGCGGCGGCAAGCGCGCGGCCCTGGTCGGGCGGCGTCGACATGTCCTTCGCGCCGGTCACGACGAGCACCGGCAGCGCGATGCCCTTCACTTCCTCGCGCAGGTCGGCTGCGTTCAGCGCATCGCAGTTCGCCGCATAGCCGTCCTTGTCGGTATGCACGAAGGTGTCGCGGATCGCATCGAACAGGCGCGGCTCACGCTCGACGAACGCGTCCGTGAACCAGCGCGGCAGCACGGCGTCGGCGAGCGCAGCCATCCCTTCGGCACGCGCCTTCTGCGCACGCGGCGCCCACACTTCCGGCGAACCGATCTTCGCAGCGGTGTTCGACAGCACGGCGCGAACGATACGCGACGGGAAGCGTGCGGCCAGCGCCGCACCCGTCAGCCCGCCCATCGAGATCCCGCAGAAATGCGCGCGCGCGATGCCGACGTGGTCGAGCAGGCCGATCACGTCGCCGGCGAGCTGCTCGATCGTGTACGAACCGGCCGGCGCATCGGAATGGCCGTGGCCGCGCGTGTCGTAGCGCAGGATGTTGAAGTGCTGCGTGAGCGGGCGGATCTGCGGCGCCCACATCTGCAGGTCGGCGCCGAGCGAGTTCGAGAAGACGAGCCACGGCGCGTCGTCGCGCGCGGCACGGTCGATCCGGTAATGCAGTTTCACGCCGTTGACAGTGGCGAAAGGCATCTTGTTCTCCTGGTTATTGCGCGCCCGCGTGCAGCGCGAGCACGGCGTCGACATAGGCCTGCGCCTCGCCGACGTAATGAGCGGGATCGAGCAGCCGCGCGAGCGCGTCGCGCGACAGGTGCGCCGATACGGTCGCATCGGCAGCGAGCACGTCGAACAGCGTCGCGCCCGTGCGCACGGCTTCCTTCGACGCATGTTCGACGACGTGATGCGCGTCGAGCCGGCCGATCTTGTCGCCGAGCGCGAGCATCACCGCTTCGCCGAGAATCAGCCCGCGCGTCAGGTCGAGGTTCGCGGCCAAGCGTTCGGCGTTCACGTCGAGGCCCGCGACGATCTGCGCGATCTGCGCGAGCGCGCCGCCGGTCAGGCGCGCGAGATCGGGCAGCGCATCCCATTCGGCCTGCCAGCCGCCGAGTGCGCGCTCATGTTCCTGGACCATGCCCGCGAACACGGTTGCGACGAGGTTCGGCGCGCGTACGGCGGCGGTAAGCACCGCCGCGCAGCCGACCGGGTTGCGCTTGTGCGGCATCGTCGACGAGCCGCCCTTGCCGGCGGCGGCCGGTTCGCCGAGCTCGCCGACTTCGGTCTGCATCTGCAGCGACACGTCGCGCGCGATCTTGCCGAGCGTACCGGTCAGCATCCCGAAGCAGGATGCGGCTTCCGCGATGCGATCGCGCTGCGTGTGCCACGGCACGGCCGGTACCGCGAGCTTGAGGTCCGCCGCAAGCGCGGCCGTGACGCCGGCCGCGTGCTCGCGCAGGCTCGCGAGCGTGCCGGCCGCGCCACCGAACTGCAGCACGAGCGCACGCTCGCGCAATTCGGCGAAGCGCGCGCGATGGCGCAGCAACGCGTCGAGCCATTGCGCGAATTTCAGGCCGAGCGTGATCGGCAGTGCCTGCTGCAACCACGTGCGGCCGATCATCGGCGTCGCACGATGCGCGCACGCGAGCGTCGCAAGCGACGCACACGCTTCGTCGAGCATCGGCTCGAGCACGTCGAGCGTGTCGCGCAACTGCAGCACAGTGGCGGTATCGATGATGTCCTGGCTCGTCGCCCCCCAGTGCACGAACTTCGCGGCCTCGGGGTCGTCGGCCTTCACCTGCGCGGTGAGCTGCTTGACGAGCGGAATCGCGAGATTGCCGCCGAGCGCCGCGCCATGTGCGAGTGCCTCGGCGTCGAGCCGGCTTGCATCGCACGCGCGTTCGATCGGCGCGACCGCGGCCGCGGGAATCACCTGCTGCGCGGCAAGCGCACGCGCGAGCGCGGCTTCGACGTCGAGCATCCGCTGGATCGTCGCGCGGGGCGACCAGATCCGGTTGAGCGGCTCGGTGCCGCAGATGAGGGAGGTCAGGCGGGCGCTGTCTTCGAGCATGGCATCAGATTGGGGAAACGGCGTGCGCCTATTGTCCACCCAAGCGCGCCGGCATGCGCGCAAGCGCACGCGCCGGCACGCTCGCGGTTCAGGCAGCGGCCTTTTGCGTCGCGTCGATCAGCGGCACGCCGGTCAGCTTCTGCAGTTCGTCGAACGACAGGTCGGTGAAGATCTCGCTCACCGCGAGGCCGTCGGCCGTCACGTCGAGCACGGCGAGATCCGTATAGATGCGGCTCACGCACTGCACGCCGGTAACCGGATACGAGCACTGCGCGACGATCTTGCTCTCGCCCTGCTTCGTCAGGTGCTCCATCATCACGAACACCTGCTTCGCGCCGATCGCGAGATCCATCGCGCCGCCGACGGCCGGAATCGCATCGGGCGCGCCCGTATGCCAGTTCGCGAGGTCGCCGGTCGCGGACACCTGGAACGCGCCGAGCACGCAGTAGTCGAGGTGGCCGCCGCGCATCATCGCGAACGAATCCGCGTGGTGGAAATACGCGCCGCCGGTGAGCAGCGTCACGTGCTGCTTGCCGGCGTTGATCAGTTCGTCGTCTTCCTCGCCGGGCGCGGGCGCCGGGCCCATGCCGAGCAGCCCGTTCTCGCTGTGCAGGAAGATTTCCTTGCTCGGGTCGAGGTGGTTCGCCACCAGCGTCGGCACGCCGATGCCGAGGTTCACGTACGCGCCTTCGGGGATGTCCTGGGCGACGCGCTTGGCCATTTCATCGCGGGTCAGTCGTTTCATGTCGGGTCTCCTCAGGCGGCTTGCGATGCGTGTTCGGCGGCCAGCTCGGCCGCGTGCGCGGCCTGCGGCACCTCGACGACGCGCTGGACGAAAATGCCCGGCGTCACGATGTGTTCCGGGTTCAGCGCGCCGAGCGGAACGACTTCCGACACCTGCACGATCGCGACCTTCGCGGCGCTGGCCATGATCGGCCCGAAGTTGCGCGCGGTCTTGCGATACACGAGATTGCCCCAGCGATCGCCCTTGTATGCCTTCACGAGCGCGAAATCGGCGTGGATCGGCGTCTCGAACACATACGGCTTGCCGTCGATCACGCGCGTTTCCTTGCCTTCCGCGAGCTTGGTGCCGTAGCCGGTCGGCGTGAAGAAGCCGCCGATGCCGGCGCCCGCCGCGCGAATGCGCTCCGCGAGGTTGCCCTGCGGCACGAGCTCCAGCTCGATCTCGCCGGCGCGGTACAGCCCATCGAACACCTGCGAGTCGCTCTGGCGCGGGAACGAGCAGATGATCTTGCGTACCTGCTTCGCCTTCAGCAGTGCCGCGAGGCCCGTCTCGCCGTTGCCTGCGTTGTTGTTGACGATCGTCAGGTCGCGCGCGCCCTGTTCGATCAGCGCGTCGATCAGCTCGGACGGCATGCCTGCCGTGCCGAAGCCGCCGATCATGATTGTCGCGCCGTCGTGGATGTCGGCCACCGCCGACTGAAGCGATTCGAAAATCTTGTTGACCATGTCTCTTCCTGATACGAACCCGCGGCTCGATGCGCGGCCTGTCGAGGGGACACGCGCGTGCCGCGTGCCGCGCCGGGGCCGATATCGACTCCGGTATTTGTTCGCTATTCGAACCTAGATTCGATTAGCGAACGATGGCCGATCATAGAGTCGCGCACAGCGCGTTGTCAAGGCGGGTTCCCTCGGGGGCCGCTGCGTCGTCGAACGGCAGCCCGACGTAGTTTTCGGCGAGCGACTGCGCGGCGGCCCGCGAGCGCGTCACGTATTTCAGCTCGGCAAACTTCAGGCGATTGACGAACGGCGAGTCTTCCGGCGACGAATGCAGCATGTTCGTCATGAAGTACGAGAAGTGCTCGGCGCGCCACACACGCTCGAGGCAGGTCGCCGAATACGTGTCGAGCAGCGTCGCGTCACCGTTGCGGTAGCGCGCACCGAGCGCGCGGGACAGCGCGCGGACGTCGGCCACCGCCAGGTTCATCCCTTTCGCGCCGGTCGGCGGCACGATGTGCGCGGCATCGCCGGCGAGGAACAGGCGCCCGTGCTGCATCGTCTCGGACACGAAGCTGCGCATCGGCGTCACGCTTTTCTGCGTGATCCGGCCCTCGGTCGGCGTCCAGCCGGTGTCGTTCGAGAAGCGCGTGTGCAATTCGTCCCAGATCCGCGTATCCGACCATTCGGTCAGGTCTTCGTCGGGTTTGCATTGCAGGTACAGGCGCGTGACCGTCGGCGAGCGCATCGAGAACAGCGCGAAGCCGTTGTCGTGATGCGCGTAGACGAGCTCGTCGAGCGACGGCGCCGCGTCGGCGAGGATGCCGAGCCACGCGAACGGATAGACGCGCTCGAACGTGTTCAGCCGTTCGGCCGGAATCGTCTGGCGCGCGATGCCATGGAAGCCGTCGCAGCCGGCAATGTAGTCGCAGTCGATGCGGTCTTCGCGGCCGTCGGCATGCTTGAACGTGACGAACGGGTGCTCGCCTTCGACGTCGTGCAACGCGACGTCGCTGACTTCGAAGTGCATCGCGTGGCCGTGCTCGACGCCGGCCGCGATCAGGTCGCGCACCACTTCGTGCTGGCTGTAGACGGTGATCGCGCGCCCGCCGGTGAGCGCGGACAGGTCGATGCGATGGCGCTGGCCCGAGAACAGCAGCTCGATGCCGTGGTGTTCGAGCCCTTCGCGGCGCATCCGGTCGCCGAGGCCGGCTTCGTTCAGCGTGTCGACCGTGCCCTGCTCCAGCACGCCGGCGCGGATGCGGTTCTCGCAGTATTCGCGCGAACGCGCTTCGACGAGGATGGAATCGACGCCTTGCAGGCGCAGCAGATGGGAAAGCAAAAGGCCGGACGGACCGGCGCCGATGATGGCGACCTGGGTGCGCATTGTTCGTCTCCTGAACATTAATTCGAATCGTCGAACACATTTGAGCGCTTTCCCGACTATGCGGCAACGCGATTCAGGAGATATGTTGTATACGTTTTGACGATACTGGCCTGGCGATGGATGCGCTCGATCTGAACCTCATTCCCTACCTCGTCGCGCTCGACGACACGCGCAACGTGAGCCGCGCGGGCGACCTGCTCGGCGTCAGCCAGCCGCGCGTGAGCACGGCGCTCGGCCGCCTGCGCGAGTACTTCGGCGATCCGCTGTTCGTGCGCACGTCGCGCGGGATGGAGCCGACACCGCGTGCGCTCGCGCTGCTGCCGGCCGCCCGCGACGCGCTCGCGCAGATCGAGCGCGGCCTCGTCGCGCCGCACGACTTCGACCCGGCCGCGAGCACGCATACGTTCTCGATCGCGCTGTCGGACGTCGGCGAGATCGTGTTCCTGCCGAAGCTGCTGCAGGCGTTCGCGACGCGCGCGCCGCACGCGAACCTGCGTTCGGTCTCGCTCGCGCACGACGAAGTCGGTCGCGGCCTCGAAGCCGGGTCGATCGATCTCGCGGTCGGCTACTTCCCCGATCTCGACGGCAACAACTTCTTCCAGCAACGGTTGTTCACGCACCGGTTCGTGTGCCTGATGCGGCGCGGCCATCCGTTCGAACAGGCGCCGCCGTTCACGGTCGAGCAGTTCCTCACGTGCGGGCACGCGGTGGTGCGCGCCGAAGGCCGCAGCCAGGAGGTGCTCGAGAAATATCTCGCGAAGCAGCGCATGCAGCGCCGCGCGGTGCTCGAGACGCCCCACTTCATGAGCCTGCCGTTCATCCTGAGCCGCACCGACCTGATCGCGACGGTGCCGCATGCGATCGGCTATGCGTACGCGGCCGAGCATGCGTTCATCGTGCCCGTCGAGCCGCCGCTCGCGCTGCCGCGCTTCGACCTGAAGCAACACTGGCATCGCAAGTACCACAACGATCCGCGCACCGCGTGGCTGCGCGGCGTCGTCGCGTCGCTGTTCAACGACGAGCAGGACGAATGGCCGAAGTGAGTGCCAGGGCCCGTTCGCGCCAAGGTCTGGCCCCAGGCCTCGCACGCGACCCGCGAAAGCATGAAACAATGCCCGGATTCCGCGCCGCCCCGGCGGCGGCATTCGATGGAGCAGATAGATGGGTAAAAAGAAGTCCGCACGGCCCGAGCCGACCGCATCCCGCCCGAGCCGTGACGAAGCAGAAGACGCAGTCCGCGTGCTGTTGCGCTGGGCCGGCGACGATCCCGCGCGCGAAGGCCTGATCGACACGCCCGCACGCGTCGTGCGCGCCTATGAGCAGTTCTTCGCCGGCTATGCGCTGGAGCCGCGCGACATCCTCGCGCGCACGTTCAGCGAAGTCGATGGCTACGACGAAATGATCGTGCTGAAGGACATCCGCTTCGAGAGCTACTGCGAGCACCACATGGTGCCGATCATCGGCCGCGCACACGTCGCGTATCTGCCGAACCATCGCGTGGTCGGCATCTCGAAGCTCGCGCGCCTCGTCGACGCGTTCGCGAAGCGCCTGCAGATCCAGGAAAAGATGACCGTGCAGATCGCCGACACGCTGTTCGACGTGCTGCAGCCGAAGGGCGTCGGCGTGATCCTCGAAGCCGCGCACCAGTGCATCTCGACGCGCGGCGTGCACAAGCCGGGGGTCGAGATGGTCACGTCGCGCATGCTCGGTACGTTCCGCACCGATCCGTCGACCCGGCGCGAATTCCTGTCGATCGTCGCGAATCCTTCCTCGGTCAATCTGACGAACACGTAATGGCGCAGACGAAGCAAGCGGCGCACGCGCCCGTCGTGCTGGTGACCGGCGCCGCGCGCCGGGCCGGGCGCGCGTTCGCCGAGTATTTCGCCGCGCACGGCTACCGCACCGCGGTGCATTACGACCGTTCGGCCGATGCCGCGCAGGCAGCGGCCCGCGCGATCGCCGAACGCGGGCACGATTCGGTGGCGTTGCAGGCCGACCTGTCGGACGCCGCGCAGATCACCGCGCTGATCGACCAGGTGTACGCACGCTTCGGGCGCCTCGACGTGCTCGTCAACAATGCGTCGGTATTCTGGCAGGACCATTTCCCGAGCTTCGACCTCGCGGCATTCGACCAGGCGTGGGCCGTCAACTGCCGCGCGCCGATCCTGCTCACGCGCGCGTTCTATGAACGGGCCCGTGCGGCCGGCACGCAGGGTGTCGTCGTGAATGTGGTCGACCAGAAGATCAAGGAAAACTTTCACCGCGATCATTTCAGTTACACGGTCGCGAAGGCCGCGCTCGGCAACCTCACGCAGATGCTCGCGCTGTCGTCCGCGCCGGTGTTGCGCGTGAATGCGGTGTTCCCCGGCCTGATGCTGCCGAGCGACGACCAGACGCAGGCCGACTTCGAACACGCGAGCCGCGCATCGACGCCGCTCGCGCGCATCGCGGGCCCCGACGACGTCGCGAGCGCGATCCTGATGCTGACCGGCAACGCGTACAACGGTGTGGATTTCGTCGTCGATGCGGGGCAGAACCTGATCCGCGTCGACCAGGACGTGCTGTACAAGCACCGCGCGCCCGACGGCAAGCACTGACCGACGCGCGCGGCGGCCGCCGCGCGCCGCGTTACGGCTTCTCGGCGCTCCCGCCTTCGCGTACCTTGCCCTGCGCGACGCTCGTGCCGGGCGGCACGCTGTGCGTGAGCCACACGTTGCCGCCGATCACCGAACCGCGCCCGATCGTCACGCGGCCGAGAATCGTCGCACCCGCGTAGATCACCACGTCGTCCTCGACGATCGGGTGCCGGGCATTGCCCTTGACCAGCGCACCTTCGCCATCGGCCGGGAAGCTCTTCGCGCCGAGCGTGACGGCCTGGTACACGCGCACGCGCTCGCCGATGATCGCCGTCTCGCCGATCACGACGCCCGTGCCGTGGTCGATGAAGAAGCTCGGGCCGATCTGCGCACCCGGGTGGATGTCGATGCCGGTAGCCGAGTGGGCGATTTCATTGATGAACCGGGCCAGCAGCGGCACACCAAGCCGGTGCAGCGCATGCGCGAGCCGGTGATGCATCATCGCCAGCACGCCCGGGTAGCACAGCAGGATCTCGGTGATGTGCTGCGCGGCCGGATCGCCCGCATACGCGGCCTGGATATCGCTGACGAGCAGCGCACGGACCGCCGGCAACTGCCGGCCGAATTCGCGCGCGATCTCGAACGCGCGTTCGTCGAGTTCGGCGAACGGCGTATCGGCATGCTCGGGCAGGAACGGCAGCGCACGGCGGATCTGTTCGGACAAAATGCGCAGCGTGCTTTCGAGCGTGTGGCCGACGTAGAAATCGACGCTTTCGTCGGTCAGATCCGGTGCGCCGTAGTGCGTCGGAAACATCGACGCGCGCAGGCCGGTCACAATCTTGCAGATTGCATCGCGCGACGGCAGTTCGCGGATGCCGCGCGGATGGCGCGTGCGATGGAGTTCCTCGCGCGACTCGCGCAAGCCGGCGACGATTTCTTCAAGGCCCCACTGACGGGCGGGTGATGTCGACATATGCCAATGCAGGCGGCCGCGCTCGGTCGCACGGCCGCTAATAAAGTGACGGGTTCCGCAAGATTACCGCGTTTTTTGTCCGGGAGCGGCACGCCAGGGCTCGGCCGGACGGCCGATGGTGCCGAATCGCGGCGGCGTCAGATCGTGATGCTGCTCGCGTCGATCCAACGCACGGCCCAGTCGCGCGCGTGCGCGATTGCGTCGCCTTCGTCGTTGAACTGGAGCTCGATCGGAAAAAATCGGTTCGCAACGAGCTCCCCGTCGCTCGATCGGGAGATCACGACGTAGGGCTTGAATGAACCGTCACTGGCGCGCGCGGGCGCGCAGTTCAACAGATAACCGCGGTGCGTGAAGGCAGTAGTCGCTTGCATGAATCCGCCACCTCTAGTCCCTTGCTTTGTTGTTCACTACCCGTCTTTAAGGGTGCTGCGGCCCCCCGGCGCGGGCAGAGGCGGCGCGACCGAATCCCCTGTCGCCGCTTCGCAGGAAAAGAATCATACTCTGTAGAAAACGCGTCTTCTAGCTGAAATAAATCACGACAAATCAGTGCGCGTCGCGCGACCGCGGCGATCGCCCGCGCGCCTTTTCCCGTCACGCCCGGAACGGGATTTGCTTCGATCCGGAACGCTTCGCCGCGAGGAGAGCCGCGATGGAATCATCCGGTCAAACCGATCGTTCGCGTCCGCGCAGCATCGAGCTCGACAACGACGACACGCACGACAGCACGGTCGACACCGACGGCAAGAACCGCGAGGCGTCGCGCCTTGCCGGCGGCGGGCCGATCTCGCCCGACCAGATCACGGGCAGCAACGCGTCGCTCGACAATGCGATGCCGGAAGCCGGCGACGGCTTCGCCGGTTTCGACAGCCGCCCCGGCGGCAATCATCCGGCGTTCGCGCTGCGCGCCGGCTACATGGTGATCGAGAAGGGCTTCGACGCACCGCTACCCGTCAGCGATGCGCAGTTAGGCCCCGTTCACCGGATGTACGGCAGCGCGTACTGGCCCGGCCACCAGCGGCGGCCGGAGCGCGTATTCGAGCTGACGGCCGTACCGAGATAGCCGGCGCGGCGTTTGAATCGATCGTTCGTTTGCGAACCGCCATCGGTCGACAGCCGATGGCTGAGGATCGGCGTGCGCGACTACCGTACGCCGACCGTGCACTGGTCACTACGCGATGCAAAAGCGAACGATTCCGCGCAACGGCACCGGCGATTTCGTGCATGCCGTGAATCGCAGCGACGCACATGCGTTGATCGAGGTCATGTCGAATCGGCTCGATTGCGATTGAATGGCGATGCGGGCGATGCATCCGCGTGACTGTCGCGCCGTGTCGATGCGATCGGCACGCACGGCGATGCGCATGTACGTGCCGCACGCGACACCGATGCTCACGCATGCCTTCCCGCCAACGATGCGAACGACGGCGGCGACCATACCGCACGACACAAGTCGCGCGGCGCGGCATGCGCCACGTGCATGGAACGCGCCGCCGGCACCTCACTGCAAAGTCCCGGCCATTGGTTTACTCTGCCTCGCAGCATTGCGCATTGCCCAGCCCGATCGGCCATCCGGCCGACTTCGTTTCAACCCGCCACTCGGAGACACTATGTACAAGCGTATTCTGGTTGCCGTCGACGGCAGCGACACGTCCCGCCATGCGTTCGATGCCGCACTGGCGCTCGCGAAATCGCACGGCGCCGAACTGCAACCGTTCTACGTCGTCGAGAACGCCGCGATCTACTACAACGTGCCCGGCTACGATCCGTCCGTGCTGCGCGACCAGCTCGTCGCGCAGGGCAACGCACTCGCGAAGGATTTCACCGTGCTGATGCAGGCAGCCGGCGTGAAAGGCGAGACGAAGCTGAGCGAAGCGACATCGCTCAACGACGTATCGTCGCTGATCCTCGACGGCGCGAAAGCGTTCGATGCCGATCTCCTCGTGCTCGGCACGCACGGCCGCCGCGGGTTCCGCCGTCTCGTACTCGGCAGCATCGCCGAGCAATGCGTGCGCCATGCGACGTTGCCCGTGCTGCTGATTCCGGCGGCCGCCAACGTCGACGAACCGGCCGCGTAAGCCGCGTTCGGCATGTGCGGCCGGTCGCGACGTTTTGTCACCCGACAGCGGCAAGTTGCGGTGGGACAATGATTCCGTCGATTCAACGCCGGAGTAAACGATCATGCTGACGCCCGTCGCCACACGTCCCGCCGCCACGCCTCATGCCGGTAGCTGGGCTCCTCGCCAGGCTGCGCACTGCTCGACGTGCGCCATGCGGCACCTGTGCATGCCGCAGGGCCTGGCGCCCGAAGCGCTCAGTCGCCTCGAGTCGGTCATCTGCGCGGCACGCCCCGTCAAGCGCGGCGAAGCGCTGTTCCGCGAAGGCGACGCATTCGACAACCTGTACGCGGTGCGTTCGGGTTCGCTGAAAACGGTCGCGACGCGCCACGACGGCCGCGAGCAGGTCACCGGCCTGCATCTCGCCGGCGAAGCGCTCGGCCTCGACGGCATCTGCGACGACACGCATCCGCGCACCGCGGTCGCGCTGGAAGACAGCTCCGTCTGCGTGATTCCGTACAGCGCGCTCAAAACGCTGTGCTCGGAAGCCGGCTCGATGCAGTTGCGCATGCACAAGCTGATGAGCGAACAGATCGTACGCGAAACGTCGCAAACGATGCTGCTCGGTTCGCTGAATGCCGAAGAACGCGTTGCGGCCTTCCTGCTCGACGTATCGTCGCGTTACCTGAAGCGCGGTTACTCGCCGTCGGAATTCAACCTGCGGATGACGCGCGAAGACATCGGCAGCTACCTCGGCATGACGCTCGAAACGGTCAGCCGCACGCTGTCGAAATTCCAGAAGCGCGGCCTGATCGAAATGCAGGGCCGCCACGTCCAGATCGTCGATTTCGACGGCCTGCATCACGTCTGATGCCGCACGGCGCGCACCGCTCGCGCGCCGCCTGCATCGCGTCGTCGATCAGTCGAGAAACAGCGCGGCGCGCGCCTTCAGCGCCGCGCTGAAATCGTCGAGCCAGCCGATCGACAAACGCCAGCTCTGCCAGTAAAGGTCGATGTCGATCGTTCGCCCGCGCGACATGTCGACCAGTTCGCCCGCCGCCAGCTGACGGTCGACCATCCGGTCCGGACACATTCCCCATCCCAATCCCGTTTCGCACGCACGCAGGTAGCCCGCGACGTGCGGTATCCAGTGCTGCGGCGGATCGAGATCCGCGCGCGTCACGCGCCGGATGAAACGCGCCTGCAGCCCGTCCTTCGGATTGAACATCACGCACGGCGCGCGGCGCAGCGCATCACGCGTGATGCCCGCGCCGAAGTAGCGTTCGTAGAACGCCGGCGAGCACACCGCGCGATAGCGGATACGCCCGAGCCGCTCCGACCGGCACCCCTGGATTGGCTCGGCCTGCGCGGTCACCGCGCCCTGCACGCTGCCGTCGCGAATGCGCGAGGCCGTGTAATCCTGGTCGTCGATCACGAGGTCGAGCAAGGTCTCGCGCTCCATGCAGAACGGCCCGACCGCGTCGATGAACCACGTCGCGACGCTGTCGTCGTTGACGGCCACGCGCAACGTCGGCCATGCGCTCGCGATCTGGCCGGGCAGCGCCGGCATCCGGCCGCCCAGCTCGGCCTCGAGCAGTTGCACGCGCTCGGTATGCCGGCACAGCAGCGCACCCGACGTCGTCGCGACGCACGGCTGCCCGCGCTTGACGAGCACGCTGCCGACCCGCTCCTCCAGCAATTTCACGCGCTGCGACACGGCCGACGACGTGACGTTCAGCTCCTTGGCCGCACGCTCAAACGAGCCGTGCCGGATCACGGCCGCGAGGGCATCGAGCAACGCGTAGTCGAGCATTAGATTTCCTTAATCTGCATTAGGTGAATTAGCTTCTCTTATTTTCATGCTGACCGCAGACTAGCGCTACCCGATTCATCCGTCTACTGCTTCCACTGCTGTCACCCACCATGAACTGGCTCGCTTTTTCCCACGGCGCCGCACTCTGCGGATCACTCATCGTCACCATCGGCGCGCAGAACGCCTTCGTGCTGCGGCAGGGCATCATGCGCTCGCACGTCGGCAAGATCGTGCTGCTGTGCGCGCTATCCGACATGATCCTGATCGGCGCGGGCGTCGGCGGCGCATCGGCGCTCGTCGAACGCTATCCGACCTTCGTCCACGCGGTGCTGTACGTCGGCCTCGCGTATCTCGCGTGGTTCGGCATCAACGCACTGCGCCGCGCGTTCAAGCCGGGCCACGAAACCCTCGACGTGCGCGGCGACGCGGTCGCACCGCCGCCGCAGAGCGGCCTGGCAATCGTGCTGATGACGCTCGCGTTCACGTGGCTCAACCCGCACGTGTATCTCGACACGTTCCTGCTGATCGGCACGGCTGGCGCACGCGAGCCGGAAGGCGCGCGGCTCGCGTTCGCGATCGGCGCGATGACGGTCAGCGTCGTGTGGTTCCTCGGGCTCGGCTACGGTGCGCGACTGCTGGCGCCGTGGTTCCGCAAGGCGGTGGCGTGGCGCGTGCTGGATGGCGCGATCGGCAGCATGGTGCTGTTCCTAGCGGCCGTGCAGTTGCGCTGACCGGCTCATCGTCACACGGGCGGCCGCTCGCCGCCCGTCGTCCCACCCGCTTTGGCGCAAAGCCGGAGCATCCACCTTCCCCTCCCGCCCGCTTCCGCCCACGCGCCGTTCCGCGTCCCGTCGCGCCAGCCGCGACAAAAATCGGTTCCCGATCGAACGCAGCCACACGAAGTGCTCACGTAACGAACGAGGCGTCCGTCATCCGCGTCAGGTCGTCCGCCATCGCGGCGGTACGCTGCCTGCACGATTCGGAGCGATCGGCGAGAATGTCCGGCGTCCCGCGACAACGGCGTGACCGCACCACGTACCCGTCGTCTCGCCGCGATCGTCTCGGCCCATCCCGCAGTTCCATTCCGTCACCCCGCAGAAATCGGAGCAGAACATGGCACTACGCACCCTCGGCACGTCGAACATCCAGGTTTCGCCGCTCGCGTTCGGCGGCAACGTCTTCGGCTGGACCGTCGACGAGAACACGTCGTTTGCGCTGCTCGACGCGCTCGCCGACACCGGCATCAACTTCATCGACACGGCCGACGTCTATTCGGCCTGGGCCCCCGGCAACAGCGGCGGCGAATCGGAAACGATCATCGGCAAGTGGCTCAAGCGTTCCGGCAAGCGCGAGCAGGTCGTGATCTCGACCAAGGTCGGCCTGCTGGCCGCGCGCGCGGGGCTGACCCGGGACAACATCCTGAAAGCCGCCGACGATTCGCTGCGCCGCCTGCAGACCGACTACATCGACCTGTATTTCTCGCACAGCGATCTCGCCGATACGGCCCCGCTCGAGGAAACGCTCGGCGCCTATCAGACGCTGATCGACGCGGGCAAGGTGCGGATCATCGGCGCATCGAACTACAGCGGCGCACGCCTGCGCGAAGCCGCCGACGTCAGCCAGCGCGACGGCCTGCCCGCGTACCAGGTCATCCAGCCCGAATACAACCTGCTCGATCGCGCCGACTACGAACGCGATCTCGAACCGGTCGTGCGCGACCTGAAGCTCGGCGTCGTCAACTACTACGCGCTCGCGAGCGGCTTCCTGTCGGGCAAGTACCGCAGCGAGGCCGACCTGAAGAAGAGCGTGCGCGGCGATCGCGTCGCCGGGTATCTCAATGAACGCGGGCTGCGCATCCTCGCGGCGCTCGATGCGGTGGCGGAAAAGCACGGCACGCAGCCGGCCGCGATCGCGCTCGCATGGCAGATCGCGCGGCCGACGATCACCGCGCCGATCGCGAGCGCGACGTCGCTGGCGCAGCTGGCATCGCTCGGCGAAGCGATCCGTGTTCAGCTCGATCAGGACGACATTCGCCGGATCGACGAGGCCAGCGCAATCTGAGGTTGTCGGCATCAGGCCGGTCGATCGGATCGCGCAGTCCGCGCGGTTCCGCGACCGGACTGTGTCGTGTGCGTTCCCTTGTCACCGCATTCGCGGATGCGGGTCATTCGGGCGTGGCGGATGAATACAATGGCGTGCATCCCGGCGGCCAGCCGCGCGACTCGACACGACCGGACCGATATCCGCGACGCCCGAACCAACACCACGCACAAAGACCGCCCATGCCCCGGAACACCCGCCGTGCCCGTTACGCCCGCTCGTTCACCGCGACGATCGCCGCGCTGCTCGCGTGCGCGCCAGCCGTGTCTCGCGCAGGCTGGTACGAAGTCGCGAACTACACGGGCACGATCGGCACGGCGCCCGTTCACGTCTCGCTGCAGACCTACGACGCCATCAACCGCAACGACGCGGGCCGCTGGCGCGTCGACGGCAGCTACTACTACGACGCGCATCGCAAGCCGATCCCGTTGCGCGGCCACCGCGAGCCAGACGGCCGCGTGACGCTGTGCGAAGCATCGCCGTCCGCATCGAACGCCGATTCGCCGGTCGTGCCCGCCGCATCGCCGTCGCGGCCGAAGCCCTGCCCGATCGCGCTGACCGTCGCCGGTAAAACGGCAACCGGCACCTGGGACGACGGCCACAAGACATTCCCGATCACGCTGAACGAAGTCGGTCGACTGAACGACAACGATCAGGATCACCTCCAGCTCGACGGCACCGTCGATATTCCGATGTGGTATCGCACGAAGACCCACATGCTGGTCGGCGTCTATGCGCTGTCCGACAAGTGCGGCATTGCGATGCAGTCGCTGCAGGCCGTGAACATCGCGACGGGCCGCATCGACCGCACGATCGCGCTCGACTGCGACGCGGGCATGGTGATGACGTCGATCTACGCGAACGTCGCCGACGCGCGGCGGCCCGGCTACGTCAGCGTCGAGTTCCGCGGCGGCAAGATGGGTTACGAGCAGGACGTATCGCTCGGGCTGCAGTCGTCTTCATCGAAGTAAGCCGGCACGCCCTAACCCGAAATCGCATTTGAGGCTTGACTCACACCGCCGCTTCATTTGACTCCTGCGGACATCGATCACGCGCGCGCCCGCAACGCCCCGCTGCACGCTCGTCACACGCCCGCCCCGGGTCTTTCACGGATTGACCGCGCTATTCGACGTGCCCGAGACTGCGCCGCTCAGGCGGTCATTGGGAGAACGTCATGCCGGACACCAGCACGGAGATCGCCACGATCTCGACGCGCGCCGTACGCGGCCACGAACGCGTCGACTTCTGGGTCGACCATGTCGCGCGCACGCTCGTGCGGATCGAATGCAGCGGCAAGTCGTCCGAAGGCATCGACGCGACGCTGCGCAAACGCGATCTCGGGCTGTTCGGCGCCTGCGACATCGTCGCGAACCGGCACGCGGTCGTGCGCACGCCGCACAACATCCATGCGGACCAGCGCGACGCCGTGTTCATCTGCCTGATGCACGCAGGGCAAGGCTATACGTTCCAGGACGTCGACTGCATGCAGCACGGGCCCGGCGACCTCGTGCTGTACGACACGTCGATGCCGTACGGCCACGGCTTTCCCGCTGACATGGCGATGACCGTGCTCGACGTGCCGCGCGACGTGTTCGAGGCGCGCGTCGGCCCGTGGCGCTACCGCAGCCTCGTCAAGATCGACCGTGACGACGGCGTCGCGTCGTGGGCCGTGCGGCAGGTGTACGCGCTGCTCGCCGCGCCGCAGGAACCAACGCCCGATGCGCGCGAACGGCGCGCCGCAGCGATCCTCGATCTCGTGCAGTCGATGCTGCGGCTGCGCGACGGCGACGCGTCGCCGACCAAGTCGACCGTCCACACGCTGTCGCGCGCCAAGGCGTTCATCGACAGCCATCTCGCCGACGACGACCTCGACAGCCAGTCGGTGAGCCGCGCGATCAACCTGTCGCCGCGCCAGCTCGCGCGCGTCTTCGAGATCGAAGGGATGCCGCTCACGCGCTACATCCTCGCGCGGCGGCTCGAACGCTGCCGCGCCGACCTGCGCGACCGGTCGCTGAAGCACCTGACGGTCAGCGAGATCGCGTTCCGCTGGGGCTTCAACAACAGCGCGCACTTCAGCCGCAGCTATCGCGCGCGCTTCGGCGAGACGCCGAGCGATACGCGCGCGCCGGCGCCGGCCGACGCGCGATAGTCCACCACCTACCACCCACCGCCCGCCGCCCACCACCCGCCGCCGTGTCCCTGCGAGGCAAGCACGGCGTCCGTCCCGGTCAAATGGGGCCGCATAGCGGTCGCTAAGCTGGCTTCCTGCGCGGCGGCATTCGTTTCGCCGCCCGACAGCAAGGAGAAGAAGCGGGATGGAGACGTACGACCATATCGTCGTCGGCGGCGGTTCGGCCGGCTGCACGGTCGCGCACCGGCTGGTGA
Organism: Burkholderia sp. Ac-20345; assembly: GCF_017104825.1. Classification (NCBI taxonomy): domain Bacteria; kingdom Pseudomonadati; phylum Pseudomonadota; class Betaproteobacteria; order Burkholderiales; family Burkholderiaceae; genus Burkholderia; species Burkholderia sp. Ac-20345. Next base: position 77,544 of record NZ_JAAGPO010000017.1, read on the forward strand.
AGGCCGGCAGGCGCGTGCTGCTGCTCGAGGACGGCCCGAAGGACGACAGCCTGTTCATCCGGATTCCGGCGACGTTCATCCGCGTGCTCGGCACGCGGCGCACGGTCACGTTCGAGAGCGAGCCGCAAGCCGGCGCGGCGGGACGCAAGACCTACGTGCCGCAGGGCCGCACGCTCGGCGGCGGCAGTTCGGTCAATGCAATGCTGTACGTGCGCGGCACGCGCGACGACTACGACGACTGGGCCGCGCTCGGCTGCACCGGCTGGGGCTGGGACGACGTGCTGCCCGTGTTCAAGCGCGCCGAATCGCACCTGCGGCTTTCCGAGCCGTTTCACGGCACCGACGGGCCGCTGAAGGTTGGCGACACACGCTTCAGGCATCCGCTGAGCCTCGCGTTCGTGAAGGCCGCGCAGGAAACCGGCATCGCGTACAACGACGATTTCAACGGCGCCGCGCAACATGGCGCCGGTTTCTACCACACGACGATCTTCGACGGGCAGCGCGGCAGCACCGCGGCCACCTATCTCGCCGACGCGATCGGCCACCCGAACCTGCGCGTGCTGACCGGCTGCCGCGTCACGCGCATCCGGTTCGACGGCCGACGTGCGACCGGCGTCGAATGGCGGACGGAAAACGGTGTGACGGGCTCGGCCACCGCGCACGCCGACGTCGTGCTCGCCGCCGGTGCGCTGAGCACGCCGAAGCTGCTGATGCTGTCGGGCATCGGGCCCGGCGCGCACCTGCACGCGCACGGCATCGATGTGCTGCACGACAGCCGCGACGTCGGCGCGAACTACCAGGATCATCTCGAAGTCTCGATCTACGGCCGCAGCCACGCGCCGGTCAGCCTGCTGGGCGAGGATCGCGGGATGAAGGCGCTGCGGCACGGGCTGCAGTGGATGCTGTGCCGCACGGGCCTGCTGACGTCGAACGTCGTCGAATCCGGCGCGTTCGTCGACACGACCGGCAGCGGCCGCCCGGACATCCAGTTCCACGTGCTGCCGACGCTCGTCGGCGACGTCGATCGCGAGCCGCTGCCCGGCCACGGCCTGTCGATCAACCCGTGCCTGCTCAGGCCGCGCTCGCGCGGCTCCGTGCAACTGCGCGGCAACGATCCGGCCGCGCCGATCCTGTTCGACAGCGGCGCGCTGTCAGACCCGGCCGATGTCGACGGCCTCGTGCGCGGCGTCGCGCTCGCGCGGCAGATCATCCGCGCGCCGTCGCTCGCACGCATCGTGCGCGAAGCCGAGACGCTGACCGACACGGCACTCGCCGACTATGTGCGGCACCGCGCGAAAACCGTCTATCACCCGGCCGGCACCTGCCGCATGGGCAACGACGAGCATGCGGTCGTCACGCCGCGCCTCGCGGTGCAAGGCGTCGACGGGCTGCGGGTTTGCGATGCGTCGGTGATGCCGCGCATCGTGTCCGGCAACACGAACGCGCCGACGATCATGATCGCGGAGCGCTGTGCGGAGTTCATGCTGGCGGAATAACGTAACCCGGCGCGGCACACATGCGCGGCCATTCACTAACCATTGAAAAGAAAAACGGCGCGTGAGACACGCGCCGCCGCTCCATCTGCATCGACTGCCGGAATCAACACCCGGCCGCGCGTGCCGCCTCGCGCAGCGCCATCGGCGACGCACCATAGCGTTCGCGAATCACACGGCTGAAGTGCGCCTGGCTCGAGAAACCCCAGCGAAACGCGATTTCGCCGACGCTCGTCTTGCGCAGCCGCGCATCGGTCAGCTCGCGATGCGCATGCGACAACCGCTCCGACCAGATGTGCTGCGTGATCGACTCGCCTTCGGCCGCGAAAAGCCGGCTCAGATGCCGCAGCGACAGCCCGACCGCGTCGGCGACGGCCTGCGGCCCGAGTTCCGGGTCACCCAGGTGCGTCGCGACGTACTGCTTCGCGGTCAGCAGATACGACAGCGACACGCGCGACGCGCCCGCACCGTTCACTTCCGCATCGATGAGTTCCGCGATCAGCGTGCGCGTGTGTTCGGCGAACCGTGCGGCGTCGCCCTCAACGGGATCCTTCATGAACCGCTCGACGCTCGCGCGCAACGTCGCGCCGAGCATCGCGCCCGCGCCCGGCTTCGGCGCGATCCGCAGCGGGAGCGCCGCCAGTTCCGCATCGAGCCGGTCGTCGAACGTCGTGATCGGAATGTCGATCAGAAGCTGCCGCATCGGCGTCAGGAATCCGAACAGATAGGGCACGCGCGTGTCGTAGACGACGACATCGCCGGCTTCCGCGAGCAGGCACCGGTCGCGCTGGATGAAATACGCGCGCCCGCTCAGGAGCTGGCATGCGAACAGCGACTCCTTCGGCAACTGGCGCACATGCACCGGGCTGCGCTCGATCACATGATCCTGGCCGCTGATATCGGCGACGCGCAGGTCGGCCAGCGCGAGGTCGGTCTTCTCGACCTCGAGCCCGCCCGGCGACAGCGACGAGCAGCGCAGGCCGACCAGCGTGGCCGCGTTGAAAGCATCCCAGTACGCCATCCGGTCGCGCGCCGGCACGCCGGCCGTCGAGCCTCGCGTGCGGGAAAAAACCGTCGAATTCGTCACGTCGCCTCCTGCTGGCGCCTGTCGTGCGGAGCGGCACGGTTGGGGGAATGATTCGTCTGATTATTGGCGCGGCGCCATGTCCGGCGCGATCAAGCAATTCGTCCAGCCCAGTCAAGAGCGGCGCGCACCGGCTGGCTAAAGTCGAGCCCACGACACCCATACACAAGGAGACGAACCGTGGTCGACCAAGCCGTAGCCGAATTCTGGCAAACCATCCCGCCGATTGCCAATCCGTTCAAGCCCGATGCGCTGCCAGAAGCATACATCCCGAACGCGGCCACCGACGATGAGCGCTATTACGTTCCGTTCACCGAAACGGTTTCGTCGCGGCCGCTGTGGATCTCGCCGTCGCAGAACAAATGGTGCGACATCCTGATGGCGAAGGAAGCCGGGCTCGTGAACCGGCACTATCACCCGCACGAGGTGTTCGCTTACACACTGTCGGGCAAGTGGGGTTATCTGGAGCACGAATGGACCGCGACGCGCGGCGATTTCGTGTACGAGACGCCGGGCGAAGGCCACACGCTCGTGGCCTTCGATCACCCGGAGCCGATGCGCGCGTTCTTCATCGTCAAGGGGCCGCTGATCTGGCTCGACGATGAAGGCAATCCCGACGGCTACTTCGACGTGCATTCGTACATCGCGATGTGCAAGGCGCACTACGAGAAGGTCGGCCTCGGCGCGCAAGCGATCGAGAAGCTGTTCCGCTGACGCGCGGCGAGGCTCACCATGACATCCCCTTCCTCCTCCCGATCCGCCTGGACGTACGAGAACCGGCTGCTGCTGATCCTGTTCATGACGTTCGGCTTCGTGTTCTTCGACCGCCTCGCGCTGTCGTTCCTGTTCCCGTTCATGTCGGCCGAGCTGCACCTGACGAACACGCAGCTCGGCATGGTGTCGTCCGCACTCGCGCTCACGTGGGCGCTGTCCGGTGCCGCGACGGGCGCGTGGTCCGACGCGCGCGGCACGCGCAAGCCGCTGCTGATCGCGGCCGTGCTCGGCTTTTCCGTGTGCTCGGCGCTGTCGGGGCTCGTCGGCGGCTTCGCGAGCCTGATCGCGTTCCGCGCGCTGATGGGCATCGCCGAAGGCCCCGTGCTGCCGCTGTCGCAATCGCTGATGGTCGAGAGTTCGACGCCGAGCCGCCGCGGGCTGAACATGGGCCTGCTGCAAGGCTCCGCCGCCGGCCTGCTCGGCGCGATGATCGGCCCGCCGGTGGTCATCGGCATCGCGACCGCGTACGGCTGGCGCGAGGCGTTCTACGTGTCGTGCATTCCGGGCTTCCTGATCGCGCTCTGCATCTGGCGCTGGGTGCGCGAAGTGCCGCCCGGCGGCGTGCGGCACGCGCAGGCCGATACCGCCGGCGCGCCGTCCGCAAGCGGCGCGGCAGTCAGCCGCTGGGCGTTGCTGAAGGAACGCAACATCCTGCTCTGCATGCTGATCAGCTGCTTCTTTCTCACGTGGTTCATCGTGATCATCTCGTTCGCGCCGGTGTTCCTCGTGGAAAGCCGCCACCTGTCGCCGTCCGACATGGGCGTCGTGATGACCTGCCTCGGCGCCGCGTGGGTGTTCTGGGGCTTCGCGGTGCCGGCGATCTCCGACCGGATCGGCCGCAAGCCGACGATGATCGCATTCGCGCTGATCGCGGCCGTGTGCCCGATCGTGATGATCCACGCCGGCTCGCTCTGGGCGCTCGGCGCGCTCGTGTTCGCCACGTACACGGGCCTCGGCTGCTTCACGCTGTTCATGGCGACGATCCCCGCCGAAACGGTGCCGCCGCGTGCGATCGCCAGCGCGCTCGGCCTGATCATGGGCGCGGGCGAGCTGATCGGCGGCTTCGTCGCACCGACCGTCGCCGGCTTCGCGGCGGACAAGTACGGCCTGCAGTTCGCGATGTGGACGTCGGCCGCCGGCGCGATCCTCGCGTGCGTGCTGTCGTTCGGCCTCGTCGAAACCGCGCCTGCCGTGCTGCGCAAGCGCGCGCTCGCCGGCACCGCCGCGAGCCGTCTCGATGCACAAAACCTCGGAGGACGCTGACATGCGGGCACTTCAATGGCATGGCCCGCGCGACGTCCGTCTCGTGGAAATCGACCCGCCACGCGTCGGCCCCGGCGACGTGCGCATCGCGGTCGCGTACTGCGGGATCTGCGGCAGCGACCTGCACGAATATGCGGACGGCCCGCACGCGATCCCGGTCGACACCCCGCATCCGCTGTCGCGCCGCACCGCGCCGCTGACGCTCGGCCACGAGTTCTGCGGCACCGTCGTCGAAGTCGGTGCCGGCGTGACGGCGCTGCGCGCGGGCGATCGCGTCGCGGTCGAGCCCGAGTACCGCTGCCACCAGTGCGCATACTGCCGCTCGGGGTCGTACAACCTGTGCGTGTCGATGGGCTTCGCCGGGCTGATGGGCGACGGCGGCATGGCGGACTTCGCGGTCGTGCCGGCCTACATGCTGCATCGCCTGCCTGACGGCGTGAGTCTCGAACAGGCCGCGGTGATGGAGCCGGCCGCCGTCGCGCTGCACGCGTTGCGGCGTGGCGAACTGCGGCTCGGCGAAACCTGCGCTGTGTTCGGGCTCGGCCCGATCGGCCTGCTGCTGATCATGCTCGCGAAGCTGCAGGGGGCAACCACGATCGTGGCGGTCGATGTCTCGCCCGAACGGCTCGCAGCTGCCACACGCCTCGGCGCGACGCATACGTTCGACGCACGCTCACTCGGTGCACCGGCGCTGCAGGACGCGATCCGCGCGGCCACGGGCGGGCTCGGCGTCGATGCGAGTTTCGAAGCGGCCGGGCTGCCGGCCACGTTCGAAGCGGCGATGCAGGCACTGCGCAAGGGCGGCCGCGTCGTGATGGTCGGCCTGATGCCGCACGCGGGCTTCGACGCGTTCCGCGCGGTCAACGACGAGCTGACCTTCACGGCGAGCGTCGGCTACCGGCATGCGTATGAAGACCTGCTGCGCATCGTCGCGTCGGGCGCACTCGACCTCACGTCGATCGTCACGCGCACCGTATCGCTCGAAGACGCCGTCGCCGACGGCTTCGACGCGCTGCTCGCCGACCGCGCGCAGATCAAGATCCTCGTTTCACCCGCGCAACGGCCGGCCCGTCGCGCACACACCATCGGGAGCGTCGAGCATGAGTCGTCAGTGGGCGTTTGAAGGCCAGTCCGTCGTGGTGACGGGCGGTACCTCGGGCATCGGTGCGCGCACCGCGATGCGGTTCGCGCAAGCCGGCGCGTCGGTCGTCGCGCTCGGGCTCGATGCGACCGGCACGCATGCGCCCGTGCATGCGGGCATCCGCTGCGTGGAACTCGACGTGACCGACAGCGATGCGCTGACGCGCACGATCGCGGCCCTGCCGCGGCTCGACGTGCTCGTCAACGGCGTCGGCATCAGCCGGCACGCGGACGAATACCGGATGGACCAGTTCGAACTCGTGCTGAACGTGAACCTGACGTCGGTGATGCGGGCATCCGACGCCGCGCGGCCAGCGCTGTCGGCGCACGGCGGCAGCATCGTCAATGTCGCGTCGATGTACACGTACTTCGGCAGCAAGGATCGCCCCGCATACAGCGCGAGCAAGGGCGGCATCGCGCAGCTCACGCGCTCGCTCGCACAGGCGTGGGCCGATCGCGGCATTCGCGTGAACGCGGTTGCACCCGGCTGGATCGACACACCACTCAGCAGCGGCCTGATGGCCGACATGCAGGCGTCGCGGCGCATCCTCGAACGCACGCCGCTCGGGCGCTGGGGCACGGCCGACGAAGTCGCTGACATGATCCTGTTCTTGTGCTCGCCCGGCGCATCGTTCGTGACCGGCGCGGTCGTGCCGGTCGACGGCGGGTATTCGACGGTTTAGCGCGCCGCTCAACGGGCATCGGCGGACTTCGGCGAGCCCGCGATTGCTGCCGATGCCCGTCACACACCGCCTTCCGCAGGTTGCCGCTGGTCCGGGATTCGCCCGGTTCAGCTTTGTTCATATCAATCAGTAGTCCAATTAAAAATATCCGATCCGATCGGAAACATGTGAGGAGCACATTGGAGATGACGAAAAAGACCCTTCTGGCGCTCGCGGCATGCGCCATTCCCGCCGCGTCGTTTGCGCAGAGCAGCGTGACGATGTTCGGGCTGATGGATGCCGGCATCAGCTATGTCAGCAATCAAGGCGGCCACGGCGCCGCGAAGTTCGACGACAACATCTTCTTCCCGAACCTGCTCGGTTTCGAAGGCAAGGAGGATCTCGGCGCGGGCACGCGCGCGATCTTCCGGCTCGTCAACCAGTATTCGCTCGGCAACGGCTCGATCATCGGCGGCGGGCTGTTCGCGCGCACGGCCTATGTCGGGCTGCAGAACGACCGGTACGGCACGCTGACGCTCGGCACCCAGTACGAGTTCATGGTCGATGCACTGGCCGCGAGCGGCAACGAGATCGCGCAGGATCTCGTCGGCCTGTACGGCTTTCGCAACGGCCCGTTCGACAAGCTCGCGTTGCCGAACAACCCGACCGGCGCATTCGACTGGGATCGTGTCGCGGGCAGCAATCGTGTCGCGAATTCGGTCAAGTACACGAGCCCGTCGCTGTCGGGCCTGACCTTCGGCGCGCTGTACGGCTTCGGGAACGTCGCGGGGTCGGTCGGCGCGAACAATACGGTCAGCGTCGGCGCGAGCTACGACAACGGCCCGTTCGGTGCGGGCGCGGCCTATACGAACCAGAAGTACGGCGCGACCGACGGACTGCCGCCGACCAGCGTGCGCAACTGGGGCGCGGGCGTGCACTACACGCTCGGCACGGTCACCGGGAAAGCGCTCTTCACGACGGTGCGCAACGCGCAGAACGGCGCGGGCGCGTGGTCGGCGGAAGCCGGCGCCGCATGGCGGCCGTCGCCGGCATGGGTGATCGGCGCGAGCTACACGTACATGAAGGGCAACGACACGCTCGACAACGCGCACGCGCACCAGTTCCTGGCCGCCGTCCAGTACTGGCTGTCGAAACGCACGATGGTGTACGTGGCGGGCGTCCATCAGCGCGCCAATCACGGCAGCAACGCGCAGATCAACGGCGTGATGGATGCGAACGGCGCGTCGAGCGGCGCACTGCAGTCGATCGCGCGGATCGGGTTCAGCACGCGGTTCTAGGACGCGGCATCAGCGATTCCTGATGGCGATCCTGTGTCCGGATCGCCTGACGACGCGGGCGCGACGCCGGCCGACCTGCCGAGCTGCCGTCCTCGTCGTCACACGCGGCCGGCCACAGGCCGATCCCGATCCCGATCCCGATCCCGATCGCCATCGCCATCGCCATCGCCATCGCCATCGCCATCGCGAAGCATGCATGCACGCAACCGCGACTAACTCGACGAATCCGCACCGCCCCCGTCCTGCATCGCCGTATCGCGACACTGCGACGGCGTGACACCGAAACGCCGGCGAAACAGGCGCGCGAAATACGCGGGATCGGAGAACCCCGACTGCAGCGCGAGACGCGTAATGCTCGCCCCGTCGGCACCGGTCTGCGACAGCACTTCGTGGCACTTCTCGAGCCGCAGGCGCTGGATCATCGCCTGAGGCCGCTCGCCGATCGATTCGAACGCCTGGTAGAGCGTGCGGCGGCACACCTTCAATGCCGCGGCGATGCGATCGGGCGACAGTTCACCATCGTCCAGATGCCGATGAATGTATTGCTGCGCATCGCGCAGCAACGTCTCGCGGATCTTGCGCCGCGAAGCGGGCGCCGTGCCGTCCGTGAAATCGATCGCCTCGGCGAGCAACGTCGCCACCAGTTCCAGCACACCGAAGCGGCTGCGCGGATTCATGCGCCGGCCCTCGGTGATCATCGCCTGCAGGCTGGCGAGCGCCACGGCCGCGCCGCCCGTCGTCGGCATCGCGCGGCCGATCGCGTGCCGGGCCAACGCCAGCAGCGCGTCATGATCGGCCACTTCGCACAGCATCGTGACGAATTCGCCGTGCGCGTCGCTTTGAATCCAGTACGGGCTGCTCGCCTCGTACAGCGTGAAATGCCCCGGCGGCACGATCACTTCGCACGCGCCCTGCTCGAGTCTCGCCACGCCGCTCAGTTGCCAGATCACCTTGACGTAGCGGTGCTTCAGCGTCTTGCAGGCATCGCGCCCGATGGATGCGCTATGCGCGCTCGCCGAAATACGTGCCACGCGGCAGCGCGCGTGATCGAACACGTCGACGCTTGCGTCGAATTCGCCGGGCGCGCCTGCGTTGAGTTCCAGCGGAAAGAACCGATGCCGGATCTGCTCCGACCAGCACGACACGCCGCCCTCCCGCAGCAGCGGATGCGCTCCCGAATCGATCATGACGTTCGCCTCCAGAAAAATCCGGCTTTCAAGTACGTCCATTGCGTGGCCGCCTGCATGAGCATGCAGCGGGCGCGACGATCGACTCGCCCGACTTCCGGTCGTGCGCGTCGACACGTGCCCGGCAAGCATCGATGAGAGGGGATCGGCTCCTAGCGTACGGCGCGCCGACGCAAAAGAAAATTCGCACAACTCCCATGCGCGGCCGTAACGCTACCTGACGCCGTAAAGATTTCACCTAGATGCACCGCACTCCTGATGGCTCTGCACGCAAACACATGCGAGCGGGAAACTGGCGCGGCACCCTGCTGACGGGCGGAAACCGGCTTCCGGCCGGGCTTCACGCGATCGGCCCATGCCGTCCCGCACGCCGCCCTAAGACAAACGGCGGCCGCTCGCGCGCCGCAGGAGGAGACACATGATGAAACGACGGTCCATTTCCGTGATGCTGTCCGCGCTCGCGGTCGCGCACGGCGCTCACGCAACCGAAGGCGGCGGCTCCGTCTACCCGACCGGGGCAGAAGGCTACCTGTGCTGCGCACTGCCGCCGCCGGGGCTCTATGCGCTGATCTACGCAGAGCGCTACCACGCCGGTGAACTGCGCGACAACGACGGCCGCGACGTCGCGCCGCCGGACTTCAGCATCACCGCCTATGCGGTAACGCCGCGGATCGTGTGGGTCACGCCTTACACGTTTGCCGGCGCATCGCTGGCCATGCATGCGCTGCTCCCGCTCGTCACGCTCGACGTGCACGCGGGCGGTCAATCACAGCGGCGGACCGGTGTCGGCGACATGACGTTCGGGCCGGCGCTCGGCTGGCACGTCACGCCGACGCTCCACACGCTGCTCGCCGTCGATTTCTTCGCACCGACCGGCCGCTACGACAAAGGCGACCTGGCCAACATCGGCCGAAACTACTGGGCGATCCAGCCGATCGCCGGTGTGTCGTACGGCGGCCGCACCGGGCCGGTGTTCGACGCGAAGCTCATGTGGACCTTCAACCAGCGCAACCACGCGACGGATTACCGGTCCGGCCAGGAATTCATCGTCGACTATTCGGCGGGCTGGGGTTTCGGCAACGGCCTGACGGTCGGCGCGGGCGGCTATGTCTACCGGCAGATGACGGACGATTCGCAGGCCGGGCAGACCGTCGCCGGCAATCGCGGTCGTTCGTTCGCGATCGGCCCGTCGATCAAGTACGACAGCGGGAAAGGCTGGTTCGTGACCGCCAAGTACCAGATGGAAACCGATGTGCGAAACCGCCCGGAAGGGGCGGCGTTCTGGCTCAAGGCCGTGTTTCCGCTCTGATTCGACCGGATCCGCGTCGGCGTCGCCCGACGCGAAAGCGGCGCAGGTCATCGCTGCGCCGCCCGTTTCATCGCCCGAGCAGCAGATCGGCGCCGCGTTCGCCGATCATGATCGCCGGCGCATTGGTATTGCCGCTCGGCACCTGCGGGCAGATCGAGCAATCGATCACGCGCAGATTGGAGAAGCCGTGCACACGCAGCGTCTTCTGGTCGACCACCGAGGTCCGTGGGTCCGTGCCCATCCTGCAGGTGCCGGCCGGGTGATAGACGGTCTTGATGTCCTGCCGCACGAATCGCTCGATTGCCGGCAGATCGTCCGGATCGATCCGGGCCGGCGCGACGATTTCCTTCACGTGCGCCTGAAGCGCCTTCGCCGACAATATCCTGAGCCCGGCCTGCACGGCCCGGATCTGGCCGTCGAGGTCGGCCGGGTCGCTCAGGAAGTTCGCGTCGATCCTCGGCAGGTCCGCCGGATCCTTGCTGCGCAGCCCGACCTGCCCGCGCGATTTCGGTTGCAGATGGCCGACCTTGACCGACATGCCGTGCTCGCTCGCCGGCGGCTTCTCTCCCGGCGTATTGTCGAAATTGTCGAGCAGCGGCAGGAAATGGAACTGGACATCGGGCCGCCCGGTGCCCAGCGTGTCGATGAAAGCGCCGCCTTCGAGGATGTTGCTGGTCAGCAGCCCGCTCCTGAAGCACTTCCACTGCAGGAAATGGCGCATCGCCCGAAGCCCCGTGTTCTCGCCGTAGAGGCTCGCCGGCGTACGAATCGACGCCTGCACCGACATGTGCAGATGATCGTGAAAATTCCGGCCGACCGGCAACGCGGCAACCGTATCGATCCCGAGCGCGGCAAGATGCTCGGCCGGCCCGATGCCGGACAGCATCAGCACTTTCGGACTCCCGATCGCCCCCGCGCTCACGACGACCTCGTTGCGCACGCGCACCGACACGGGCGCCTGGCCGCCCTCGCTGAATTCGACCGCGACCGCACGCCCCGCATCGGTCCGGATCCGGTGCACAAGCGCGCCCGTCACCACCTTCAGCTTCGCGTCGTTGCGCACCGACGCCAGATAGGTCTGCGCCGTGCTCGCGCGTTCGCCGTTGCGCGTCGTCGTCTGGTAATAGCCGATGCCCTGCTGCACTTCGCCGTTGAAATCGTTGACGTAGCGCAGCCCCATTTCCTGCCCGGCCCGGATGAACGCGGCCGTCAGCAGATGGCGATAGCGGTTCTCGCTGACGGGCAGCGGGCCCGTCTGGCCGTGATACGCGGGCCCCAGGCTTTCGTTCGCTTCCGCCCTCATGAAGTACGGCAGCACGTCGTCGTAGCGCCAGTCCGTGCATCCCCACTGCGTCGCCCAGTCGTCGTAGTCCTCGCGCTGTCCGCGGATGTAGATCATCCCGTTGACCGAACTGCCGCCGCCCAGCACCTTGCCCTGCGCGATGATCATGCTGCGGCCGTTCGCGTTCGGCTGCGGTTCGGTCATGTAGGGCCACGATTTCTTCTGGAACACCTGCATCACACCGCCCGGAATCCGGTGAAACGGATTGTCGTCGCGCGTGCCGGCCTCCAGCAGCAGCACCGAACCGGCATGCTGCTGGATCAGCCGCGCGGCCACGACGCAACCGGCGGAACCCGCGCCGATGACGACATAATCGAAGGTCAGGTCTTGAGTAGTCATGTGTCTGTCGATAGGGATAGGCGGGCGAGCAACGCAACGCCCGCGATCTTGTTGTTGTGTCTCGGTGCGGAACGTGCGCGGCTACATCGCGATCGTGACGACCTTCTCCTCCAGGTACGCATCGAGCCCGCTTTGCGACAGGTCACGCCCGACGCCGCTCTCCTTGAAGCCGCCCCACGGCAGCCGCGCGTCGAGTGGGCTCCACGCGTTCACCGCGACCGCGCCGACCCGCAGACGGGCCGCGGTACGGTGCGCAGTCGCGAGATCGCGGGTCCACAGCGATGCGGACAGCGCGTAGACGGTGTCGTTCGCCAGCGCGACGGCCTCGTCCTCCGTATCGAACGGAATGATCGTGCCGACCGGCCCGAACACTTCGTCGCGCGCGATGCGCATCGCCGGATCGACGTTCGCGAACACCGTCGGCCGCACGAAGAAGCCTTGCGACGGCACCGGCTCGTCGCCCGCGACCATCGTCGCGCCGTCGCGAAGCGCCGCTGCGATATGCGACTTCACGCGATCGGCGTGGCGGGCGCTGATCAGCGCGCCCATCTGCGTCGCCGGATCGAACGGCGTGCCGACCCTCACCGACCGCGCCGCGTGCGCGAGCGCGCCGACGACGTCGTCGTAGTGGCGACGCTGCACCAGCACGCGCGTACCGGCCGCGCACGTTTGCCCCTGGTTGACGAACAGCCCCATCGCGACGCCGGCAATGGCCTGCTCGAGATTCGCGTCGTCGAAGATGATTTGCGGCGCCTTGCCGCCGAGTTCCAGCGTCAGCCGCTTGAACTGCGCGCCGGCTTCGCGCGCGATCGTGCGGCCGACCTCGGTGCTGCCGGTGAAACTGATCTTGTCGACGCCCGGATGATTGACCAGCGCGGCCCCGACCGACGCGCCGATGCCGTGCACGAGATTCACGACGCCCGGCGGAAAGCCCGCCTGCGCCGTCAGGTCCGCCAGCGCGCCGACCGCGAGCGGCGCGTCCTCCGACGGCTTGACCACGACCGTGCAGCCCGCCGCGAGCGCGGGCGCCAGCTTCCAGCACGCGATCATCAGCGGCGCATTCCACGGCACGATCAGGCCGGCGACGCCGACCGCTTCGCGCACCGTGTAGTTGACGGTCGGGCGCCCCATGAAGCCGCCGGTCGGAATCTGGCGGCCTTCGAGCTTGTCCGCCCATCCGGCGAAGTAGCGCAGCGTGTCGATCGACATCGGTAGGTCCATCATGCGCACTTCCGTCGCCGGGCGCCCCTGTTCGCGCGCGAGCAGTTCGACGAAGCGTTCCGCGTCCTGCTCGAGCAGGTCGGCCAGCCGGTTCAGCAGCTTCGCCCGCGCCGCGCCGGGCAACCGGCTCCAGTGCCCGCCGTCGAATTCCGCGCGGGCCGCGCGCACGGCCCGGTCGACGTCGGCGCCGGTGCCGGCCGCGACGCGTGCAAGCAAGTGCCCGGTGCACGGCTCGAATTTCTCGAACCACTCGCCCTGCGCGGCGTCGCACGCCTCGCCCGCGATCCGGTGTTGAAGGGTGTACTCGGCTGTCATGTGGCTGTCTCCAGATCAAAGGCCGATCCGGCGCTGAAAGACGGATCGGCATATCTGGCCCACTGTAGGACGCGAGTTGCGGCGACGCTGGGACATCCGTGCATCGAATGCAGGATTCACATGCACACGCGCATGACGTGTCCGTCGACACCGATCGCATGCGCGCCGGCGCCGCAATCGGCTTGCGCGGCCAGCGCGAGGCCGACTCGTGCATGGTTGGCGCGCCGCACGGCCGGCGGCATCGACGCGTACGCGGCGTCGCGAATCAACGCGTGGCGGAACGCATAGAACACGCGATCGCGCCGATGTTGCGCGTACATGATCCGCTCTTCGAGCAGCAGTTGCAGGTGCGCGTCGAGCGTCGCGCGATCATGCGGCGACGCCGCGGCGAGCAGGTGCGCATCCACCTCGAGCCCGATCGTCGCGGCGAGCTGCGCGGTGTCGCGCGCGTCGTCGATCCGGTCGAACGCGCGACCGAGCATCCCGCCGAGACTGAGCGGAAGCGGGCACGGATCCGTCGTCCGCAGCGCCGCGAGCGAGCCGTCCACACCGCTCGTCGCCAGCTCGCGCGCGACGGCCTCGATGAACAGCGGAATGCCGGCGGTACGATGGACGAGCGGGTCGAGCCGGGCCGGATCGAGCGCGTCCTGGCCCAGATACGCCGACATCAGGCGCCGCGCGTCGTCGCGCGGCAGGCGGCGCAGTACCAGGCGTTCGGTCGCGTCGCGCCAGCGCGCGAGCCTGTCGGGTTGCGACGTGAGCACGACGCAGAGCGCCGACGCGCGCGGCGAGCGCTGCAGGTACGCAAGAAAATCCTCGGTCGAGCGGTCGATCCACTGCACATCCTCGACGACGAGCAACACCGGCGCGCCATTGCCGAGCGACACGATCAATTGCTCGAGGACGCCGAACAGTGCGTGCTGTTCGCGTGCGCTCGACCGCCGCGCCTCCTTCGCATCGCAGGGCAGCCCCAGCCAGGTCGAGAGCGCGGCACAGGCCGCCGCACGATCGCATTCGAGCGGCGCGAGCATCGCGTCGATCGCCGCGCGCGTGAGACCGGGCGGGCTGTCTGCGTCGAGTTGCCAATGCGCGCCGATGAACCGCAGGATCGGAAACAGCGCATGATTTTCCCGCTCGGGCAGGCACCCGCAATGCGCGAACGCGTGGCCCTGTGCCCGCACGGCCTCGCACAGCGCGTGCACGAGGCGCGACTTGCCGATTCCCGCGTCGCCGACGACGAGCCGCGGTACGCCGCGCATCGCGCGACGATGGCGTGCACGCGTCTCCTGCCACGCACGCAGCAGCGCATCGAGTTCGCGCGTGCGGCCGATCATCGGCGCCCTCGTGCCGCCGTCGAGCGAATCGAACGGCGTATCGGCCCGACACTCGCCGAGCAGTTCATATACCGGCTGCGGCGCGAGGCCCGCCCGCGCCAGCCGCAACCCGGTCGGCCGGAAGTCGGCATGCCGTTCGAGCGCGAGCCGCGCATCGTCGCTGATCAGGATCTGCCCGGGCCGGGCAAGCCGCAGCAGCCGCGACGCGGCGGACGGCGTCGAGCCGCACGCCATCTGCGACGGATGCGCGAGA
>NZ_JAAGPO010000181.1:0-22963 GCF_017104825.1 Burkholderia sp. Ac-20345
TTCGACCGAGATCGTCGCAGACGAAATGCAAATGCTCGGCGGTGCGCATAACGCGGGCGGCAACGCTGCGAAGCCCGATGCGGAGCAGCCCGACGTCGAGCAGCCGCCGACCGATAGCGAAGCCGGCCGCCGCACCGGCCGCTGACGACGCCGAAGCGAAGAAGTGCGCGATCATCGCCGCCGCGCTCGAACGGGCGCGCAAGAAGAAGGAAGAACTGTCCGGGCAAGACGCCGGGCCGAAGAACACCGAAGGCGTGAGCGCGGCCGTCCAGGCACAGATCGACGCGGCCGAGGCACGCCGCAAACGGCTCGCCGAACAGCAGGCCCAACGCCACGCCGAAGCAGCGGCCGCGAACGGCGACGACGAGAACGACGCAGGCAACGACGGCCCGGGCGGCCCGTCCGCACCGCCCGACCAGAACACGCCATGAACGCCAGCAAACGACGCGCGATCTACGAAACGCTGCAGAGCCTCAATCCGCATCCGACTACCGAGCTCGAGTACTCGACGCCGTTCGAGCTGCTGATCGCCGTGATGCTGTCCGCGCAGGCGACCGACGTATCGGTCAACAAGGCAATGCGGAAGATGTTTCCGGTCGCGAACACCCCGCGACAAATCGTCGCACTCGGCGAAGAAGGCGTCACCGAGTACATCAAGACGATCGGCTTGTACCGGACCAAGGCGAAGAACGTGGTCGCGACGTGCCGGATCCTGCTCGACCGCTACGACGGCGAGGTGCCGACCGATCGCGAAGCGCTCGAGGGGCTGCCCGGCGTCGGCCGCAAGACCGCGAACGTCGTGCTGAACACTGCGTTCGGCCAGCCGACGATCGCGGTCGACACGCATATCTTCCGGGTCGCGAACCGCACGGGGCTCGCGCCGGGCAAGGACGTGCGCGCCGTCGAGGCCGCACTCGAGAAGTTCACGCCGAAGGAATTCCTGCAGGATGCGCATCACTGGCTGATCCTGCACGGGCGCTACGTGTGCAAGGCCCGCAAGCCTGAATGCTGGCACTGCGCGATCGAGCCGCTGTGCGAATTCAGGCCGAAGACGCCACCGCCCATGGAGTGACGCGCAGCCGCGGCTGACCGGCCGCAGGCTGCCGCCCGGCGTCATGCGGCCGGACACTCATTGCATGCCCCATCGGCCGTTGTTCCGCCGGTAACCTGCAGCCGCGACAGCGTAGCCACCTGCGCCATCGTCCCTGCTTTCCCCTTCCAAGCTACGCGTTGGACGTCGCCGTTGCGTCGTCGGCCGCCGCGCCGCCCGCGCGCACCAGCGCCAGCACGGCAGCCAGAATCGCGACGCCTCCCGCCCACTGCAGCGGCGACAGCGCTTCGCCGAACAGCAGCGCCGCAAGCGCGACCGTCACGACCGGTTCGAGCGTCGACAGCATCGACGTGCGTGCGGCCCCGAGCCGTTCGAGCCCGGCAAAGAACGCGAGCATCGCCGCGACCGTCGACACGAGCGCGATCGCGAGCATCGATGCCCAGCCGCCGGCCGTCGCGGGCCAGCGCGGCGGCGCGCCGAACGCCGCGGTCCGCACGACGGCGATCGCCAAGAGCGTCGCGGTTGCCGACAGGCAGATGATCGCGGTGGTCGCGAGCGGATCGACGCCACGCGTCGCCTTCGTGCCGCCGACGATGTACAGCGAATAGATCACCGCGGCGGCCAGCGCGAGCGCGATCCCGAGCGGCTCGCCATGCCCGCCGCCGACCATCAGCGCCGAACCCGCGACGCACAGCACGAGCGCGACGGCCTTCGCGCGCGTGAGGCGCTCGCCGAGCCACCAAGCGGCCAACAGCGTGACGAAGGCCGGATACAGGTACAGCAGCAGCGCGACGAGGCTCGCCTGCGCGTGTTGCAGCGCGCTGAAATAGCAGAACGACTGCCCGACGTAGCCGAGCGCGCCCATCGCCACGAGCGGCGCGAGCGCGCGCCCGCGCGGCCAGGTGACGCGGCGATGCCGTGCGATCGCGGCGAGCACCGCGCCGCCGATCGCGAAGCGCACGATCAGCAGCCCGAGCACGTCCACACCGGCCGCATACGCGTAGCGGCCGAAGATCGCCATCGCGCCGAACGCGGCGGCGGACAGCGCGACGTAGAGCGAGCCCTGCAGGGCGGCGGACGATGGGCGAGCGGTGGCGGTCATGACGGAACGGGTGCGAGCGGCGTGGCGACGGAAATCGTCGGAGTGTAACGGTGCGACGGTGGCGAGCCTAGCCCGCGCTTACCCGTTCCCGGGCGCCGGTGGAGGGCGCTGGCGACCGGCCGGCACCGAGCACCTGTGCTGCCTGCTGCCTGCTGCCTGCTGCCTGCTGCCTGCTGCCTGCTGCGTGCTGCATGCGGCTGGCGGCTGGTGGCTGGTGGCTGGTGGCTGGTGGCTGGTGGCTGGTGGCTGGCGGCTGGCGGCTAGCGGCTGGCGGCTAGCGGCTAGCGGCTAGCGGCTGGCGGCTGGCGGCTGGCCAGCAATCGTCGCCGTCACCGCCGCCGCGCAACCCGCTCCGGCCCGCCGCCAGCGCCGTCCGCCGACCCGGCGTACAATGCGCGACGCGGCATCACGCCGTCCGAATCACGACGTTTCCCCCACCATGTTCAATCCAAGCCGCGACGAAGTGCGTCGCTTTTTCACCGAGACCTGGCGCAAGCAGCGCGCCGGCGAGATCCTGACGCCGCTGGAAGCGATGGCAGCAGACTGGATCGTCGAGCATCCCGAATACCACGACGAACTCGCCGACGCCGATGGTGCGACCGCGCGCGAGTACACGCCCGAGGAAGGCCGCACGAACCCGTTCCTGCACCTGTCGATGCATCTCGCGATCAGCGAGCAGCTGTCGATCGACCAGCCGCCCGGCATCCGCGCCGCGCACGACAAGCTCGCGGCCAAGCTCGATTCGACCCACGACGCGCAGCACGTGATCATGGAATGCCTCGGCGAGACGATCTGGGAAGCGCAGCGCACCGGCACGCCGCCCGACACCGACGCGTACCTGCAGCGCATCCTGCGCCGCGCATCGCGCGACTGAGCGCCGAGGCGCCCGTCCACGCCACGGGCGGCCGGAGCGCGGACAAAAAAATACCCCGCCGAGGCGGGGTATTTTTGCTGCGTGGGCCCGTCGGGCCCGTCACGCTTACTTCTTGAACACGAGATCGGTTTCTTTCAGCGACTCGATGTAGGCCGCGATGTCCTTCATGTCGCTGACCGACAGGCTCTGCACCTGCGCCTGCATGATCGCGTTGTTGCGACCGAGCAGCGGGTTCGTCAGGCCCATCTGGTACTGGCGCATCGCCCACACGAGGTAGTCGGCATGCTGGCCGGCGAGGCGCGGATATTCTGCGTTGATCGGCTTGTTCATCTGCGCGCCGTGGCAGGCGGCACAGTTGTGCGATTCGACCAGTTCCTTGCCCTTCGTGATGTCCGCCGCGTGTGCGGTACCGATCGCGAGGCCGGCCGCCAGTGCAACCGCCGCCGTCTTGAATGCGTTGTTCATGAATGCTCCTGTCCCGCCGGTCAGATCGGCGGCGCGCGCTTTACTTGTAGGGATTGTCCTTCGTGTCGGCCTTCTGGACGGCGTAGTACGCCGACAGATCCGCGATGTCCTGGTCCGTCAGCGAACCGGCGATCGCATTCATCGACGGGAAGTGACGATCCTTCTTGCGGTAGGCCTTCAGCGCGTTCTCGAGGTATTGCTGGTTCTGGCCGCCGAGGACAGGCACCCGGTAGACCTCCGGGTACGCCGCGCGGTAGTCCTGGATGCCGTGGCAACCGATGCACATGGCGGCCTTGCTCGCCCCGTCCTTCGGGTTGCCGACCACACCGGCCGCCTGCGCGCTGCCCGCGAGCGCCACGAGCGCTGCGACAACGACGTGTTTGCCGACGAATTTGTTCATAGCTCTTGTAACCTAGCTTGAGGGGAAACTGGCGCCAAAGCGGCAACGGCCCGCGCCGTTATGCTTGTCAGGTCGCCACGCAGGCCAAAAAAAACGGCCAGATTGTACCGCGTCGGCGGGGAACGCGTCCACAAGGCGCCCCGGTTCGCCCCGCCACAGCCCCGCAACGATACGCGGGCGCGGCCCAACCGGACAGCCCTTCTGACTTATACTGGGTTTTTTTCCCCGATTGAGAAGAGCGCCGCCATGCGTTTCGAAGGGTCCTCGCACTACGTCGCCACCGACGATCTGAAGCTCGCGGTCAATGCCGCGCTGACGCTGCAACGCCCGCTCCTGATCAAGGGCGAGCCCGGCACCGGCAAGACGATGCTCGCCGAGGAAGTGGCCGCCGCGCTCGACATGCCGCTGCTGCAGTGGCACATCAAGTCGACCACGAAGGCGCAGCAGGGCCTGTACGAATACGACGCCGTGTCGCGGCTGCGCGATTCGCAGCTCGGCGACGAGCGCGTGAAGGACATCTCGAACTACATCGTCAAGGGCGTGCTGTGGCAGGCATTCGATGCCGAGCACCCGAGCGTGCTGCTGATCGACGAGATCGACAAGGCCGACATCGAATTCCCGAACGACCTGCTGCGCGAGCTCGACCGGATGGAATTCCACGTGTACGAAACACGTGAAACGGTCCGCGCGAAGCACCGCCCGCTCGTCATCATCACGTCGAACAACGAGAAGGAGCTGCCCGACGCGTTCCTGCGCCGCTGCTTCTTCCACTACATCCAGTTTCCCGACCCGGCGACGATGCAGAAGATCGTCGCGGTTCATTTCCCTGACATCCGCGAGGAGCTGCTGCGCGCGGCGCTCGAGAGTTTCTTCGAATTGCGCAGCGTGTCGGGCCTGAAGAAGAAGCCGTCGACGTCCGAGCTGCTCGACTGGCTGAAGCTGCTGCTCGCCGAGAACATCCCGGCCGACCAGTTGCGCGGCGTGGACGCGAAGCAGATCGTGCCGCCGCTCGCGGGCGCGCTGCTGAAGAACGAGCAGGACCTGAGCCTGCTCGAACGGCTCGTCTACATGAACCGGCACAACCGGTAATCCTCCCCCATCCGCGAAGGCCCGGCCATGCTGCTCAATTTCTTCTACGCGCTGCGCGCAGCCAAGCTGCCCGTCTCGGTGAAGGAATACCTGACGCTGCTCGAATCGCTGAAGGCCGGGCTGATCTCGCCGTCGATCGACGCGTTCTACTTCCTCGCGCGGATGACGCTCGTCAAGGACGAGCAGTACTTCGACAAGTTCGACCAGGCGTTCGGCGCGTATTTCCATGGCGTGTCCGCACTGCCGTCCGAAGCGTTCGACATTCCGCTCGACTGGCTCGAGAAGCGCCTCGAGCGCGAGCTGTCGCCGGAGGAGAAGGCGCAGATCGAGGCGATGGGCGGGCTCGACAAGCTGATGGAGCGCCTGAAGGAACTGCTCGACGAGCAGAAGGAACGCCACGAAGGCGGCAACAAGTGGATCGGCACCGGCGGCACGTCGCCGTTCGGGCACGGCGGCTACAACCCGGAAGGCGTGCGCATCGGCGGCCCGTCGAACGGCAACCGCACCGCGGTGAAGGTGTGGGAGGCGCGCGCGTACCGCGACTACGACGATTCCGTCGAGATCGGCACGCGCAACATCAAGGTCGCGCTGCGGCGGCTGCGCCGCTTCGCGCGTGAAGGCGCCGCCGAGGAGCTCGACCTGCCCGGCACGATCCGCAGCACCGCCGCGAACGCGGGCTGGCTCGACCTGCGGATGGTGCCCGAGCGTCACAACAACGTGAAGGTGCTGATGCTGCTCGACGTCGGCGGCTCGATGGACGATCACATCAAGCGCACCGAAGAGCTGTTCTCGGCAGCGAAGGCCGAATTCAAGCACCTGGAATTCTTCTACTTCCACAACTGCGTGTACGACCACCTGTGGAAGAACAACCGCCGCCGCCACTCGGAACGCACCGCGACGTGGGACGTGCTGCACAAGTTCACGCCCGACTACAAGCTGATCTTCGTCGGCGATGCGACGATGAGCCCGTACGAAGTGCTGCAGCCCGGCGGCTCGGTCGAATACAACAACCCGGAAGCGGGCGCCGTGTGGCTGCGCCGCCTCGCCGACCAGTTCCCCCACCATGCGTGGCTGAACCCCGAGCCCGAGCGGCTATGGGAATACCGGCAATCTGTCGCGGTGATCCGCGACCTGCTCGGCCATCGCATGTATCCGCTCACGCTCGCGGGCCTCGAAACCGCGATGCGCGCACTCAGCAAGTAACGACACCCACCCAGCACGAAGGCCGCGTCCGAGCGGCCTCCCCCCGGAGATAGCATGAACCCCTCGCCCACCGCGAGCGCCAGCCGCGCCGGCGGCCGCCGCTTTTTTGCCGATACCTCCGTGTCGGCACTCGTCGCCGGCTTCGTCGCGATGATGACGGGCTACACGAGTTCGCTCGTGCTGATGTTCCAGGCCGGCCGCGCCGCCCACCTCACCGATGCGCAGATCTCGTCGTGGATCTGGGCGCTGTCGATCGGCATGGCGCTGACGACGATCGGCCTGTCGCTGCGCTTTCGCGCGCCCGTCGTCGTCGCGTGGTCGACACCCGGCGCCGCGCTGCTGATCGCGTCGCTGCCCGGCGTGCCCTACCCCGAGGCGATCGGTGCGTTCATCGTCTGCGCGGTGCTGCTGACGGCCGTCGGCGTGAGCGGGCTGTTCGATACGCTGATGCGCAAGATTCCGGCCGGCATCGCAGCCGCGCTGCTCGCGGGCATCCTGTTCGAGATCGGCATCGAGATCTTCCGCGCCGCGCAGTTCCAGACGGCGCTCGTGCTCGCGATGTTCTTCACGTACCTGATCGTCAAGCGGCTCGCACCGCGCTATGCCATCGTGACGACGCTGATCGTCGGCACGGCGGTCGCCGGCGGTCTCGGCCTGCTCGACTTCAGCGGCTTTCACATCGCGTTCGCGAAGCCCGTGTTCACGATGCCGGCCTTCTCGATCGCGGCGATCGTCAGCATCGGCATTCCGCTGTTCGTCGTCGCGATGGCGTCGCAGAACGTGCCGGGCATCGCGGTGCTGCGCGCGGACGGCTATCAGACCCCGTCGTCGCCGCTGATCGCGACCACCGGCCTCGCGTCGCTGCTGCTCGCACCGTTCGGCTCGCACGGCGTCAACCTCGCGGCGATCACGGCCGCGATCTGCACGGGCCCGGAAGCGCACGAGGATCGCGCGAAGCGCTACACGGCCGCCGTGTGGTGCGGCACGTTCTACCTGATCGCGGGGATCTTCGGCGCGACGATCGCCGCGCTGTTCGCGGCGCTGCCGAAGGCGCTCGTCGTCTCGGTCGCCGCGCTCGCGCTGTTCGGCTCGATCATGAGCGGGCTCGCGAACGCGATGCAGGACGTGAAGCAGCGCGAAGCAGCGCTCGTCACGTTCATGGTCACCGCGTCGGGCCTCACGCTGCTGTCGATCGGCTCGGCATTCTGGGGGCTCGTCGCGGGGATCGTCACGCAGGTGATCCTGAACGCGCGCCGCCCCGCGTGACGCGGCACGGCGCCCGCCGCCGCGGCCTTCGGACACGCCAGAACGTGCGCGACACGAATCGGGCCTAGAATAGCGGATCGGAGGCGGTGCCCGGCGCCGCCTCGCTTCGCCGCCGCGCTCGCGCGGCCCGTGAGAACCCGGCGCCTTGCGCCCTTCTTCCGAATCGCCATGACTACCGCACTCGACCAGCTGAAGCAGTACACGACCGTCGTCGCCGACACGGGCGATTTCCAGCAGCTTGCGCAATACCAGCCGCAGGACGCGACCACGAACCCGTCGCTGATCCTGAAGGCCGTCCAGAAGGATGCGTACAAGCCGATCCTCGAGAAAACCGTCCGCGATCATCGCAACGAAAGCACCGATTTCATCATCGACCGCCTGCTGATCGCATTCGGCACCGAGATCCTGAAGCTGATCCCGGGCCGCGTGTCGACCGAGGTCGACGCACGCCTGTCGTTCGACACGCAGCGTTCGATCGACAAGGGCCGCGAGCTCATCAAGCTGTACGAAGCAGCCGGCATCGGCCGCGAGCGCATCCTGATCAAGCTCGCCTCGACGTGGGAAGGCATCCGCGCGGCCGAAGTGCTGCAGAAGGAAGGGATCAAGTGCAACATGACCCTGCTTTTCTCGCTCGTGCAGGCCGCCGCATGCGCGGAAGCCGGCGCGCAGCTGATCTCGCCGTTCGTCGGCCGCATCTACGACTGGTACAAGAAGCAGGCCGGCGCGGAGTGGAATGAAGAGAAGGACGGTGGCGCGAACGATCCGGGCGTGCTGTCGGTGCGCCGCATCTACACGTACTACAAGACGTTCGGCTACAACACCGAAGTGATGGGCGCGAGCTTCCGCACGACCAGCCAGATCACCGAACTCGCCGGCTGCGACCTGCTGACGATCAGTCCCGATTTGCTGCAGAAGCTGCAGGACAGCAACGAGACGGTCACGCGCAAGCTGTCACCGGAGGCGCTGCAGGACAAGCCCGCCGCGCGCGTCGCGATCGACGAGGCAGCGTTCCGCTTCCAGTTGAACGACGACGCGATGGCGACCGAAAAGCTCGCCGAAGGCATCCGCGTATTCGCCGCCGATGCGGTGAAGCTCGAGAAGCTGATCGACTCGCTGCGCTAAGCCGCACAAGCGTCAGCGGCTGTCAGCAACACTGGCAACAGCCGTCAGCACGCACGCCGCACACGGCCGCGAACGTCATGTTCGCGGCCGTTTTTATTTTTCATTCCATCGTCAAGCACGCGCACTACAATCCACGTCACGGGTGCGTCGGCCGCCTCCCGAGGCACCCTTTCCCGGTCAGTCTTGTACGACGCCGAACCCGTGCGGAAGCGCGGGCCGGCCCCCTCAATACAGGAGACAACGATGCAAGTCCAACCGTACCTGACGTTCTACGGTCGCGCCGACGAAGCCCTTCAGTTCTACGAAAAGGCACTCGGTGCAAAGACGATGTTCAAGATGCACTTCAAGGATGCGCCGCCGAATCCCGACTACCCGATGACGCCGGAGATGGCCGACAAGGTCATGCATGCGAGCTTCACGATCGGCGACTCGATGATCATGTGCTCGGACGGCGACTGCAGCCAGCCCGGCGGCGGCATGCACGCCGGCTATTCGCTGTCGCTGAACCCGGCGACGGTCGAGGAAGGCCAGAAGCTGTTCAATGCGCTCGCCGACGGCGGCGAAGTGACGATGCCGTTCGGCAAGACGTTCTGGGCGCTCGGCTTCGGGATGGCGAAGGATCGTTTCGGCGTGCACTGGATGGTCAACGTCGAAGACCTGTCGCAGCGCGAGGACCTCGCGCAACGCGCGCAGGGATAACACGAAAGACAAAGCCCGCCACCTTGCCGGTGGCGGGCTTTTTCATTGCGTGGCCGTGCAGGCAGCGTCAGCCTTCCACCACGTCGAGATAGTCCTCCGGCCGCGTGCGATCCTCCGCATGCGCCATGCCCATCACGCGCACCAGCACGCTCACCACCACCGCCACCACCAGGTTCACGACCAGCGACCATACGGCCGCGTAGCCGGGAATCGCGAGACCGAACAGGTGGATCGTGAAGATCGAGCTGGCAAGCTTCAGCGAAACCGCCATCCACGTGCCGCACACGATGCCCGCCGCCCAGCCGGCCAGCAGGCCGCGATGGTCGAGCACGCGCGTGTACAGGCCGAGCACGATCGCGGGTAGCGTCTGGATGATCCAGATCCCGCCGAGCAGTTGCAGCTGGATCGCGTAGGTCAGCGGCAGCCCGAGAATGAACGCGACGGCGCCGACCTTCACGATCAGCGACACGAGCTTCGCGACGTGCGTTTCCTGCTCGTGCGACATGTTGCGGTTCACGAACTCGCGGTGAATGTTGCGCGTGTACAGGTTTGCGGCCGCGATCGACATGATCGCCGCCGGCACCAGCGCGCCGATGCCGATCGCCGCGAACGCGACGCCGACGAACCACGACGGGAAATACTGGAGGAACAACGCGGGCACCGCGAAGTTCGGGCCGAACGCCTTGAAGTACGGCGCGTACTGCGGCATGTCCTTCACGCCCGATGCGAGCGCCATGTAGCCGAGCAGCGCGAGCAGGCCGAGCACGAACGAATACGCGGGCAGCATCGCCATGTTGCGGCGGATCGAGTTGCCGGACGACGACGACAGGATCGCCGTGACCGAGTGCGGATACAGGAACAGCGCCAGCGCCGAGCCGATCGCGAGCGTCGCATACGCGCTGTAGCCGTTCAGGCTCATCGCGTCGGGCGCCTTCAACAGCAGCTTCGCGGGCGGCACGCTCGCGAAGATGTGCCCGAAGCCGCCGAGCTTCGCCGGGATCACGATGACCGCCGCGGCGATCGTGATGTAGATCAGGATGTCCTTGACGATCGCGATCATCGCAGGCGCGCGCAGGCCCGACGTGTACGTGTACGCGGCGAGGATCGCGAACGCGATGATCAGCGGCAGGTCGCCGACGAAGCCGGTCGTGTCGAAGCCGAGCGCGCCGATCACCACTTCGATGCCGACGAGCTGCAGCGCGATGTACGGCATCGTCGCGACGATGCCCGTCACCGCGATCGCAAGCGCAAGCATGCGGCTGCCGTAGCGCGCGTTGACGAAGTCGGCGGCGGTCACGTAGCCGTGCCGCTTCGCGATGCTCCACAGCTTCGGGAACACGACGAACGCGAACGGATAGATCAGGATCGTATAAGGCAGTGCGAAGAAGCCCATCGCGCCGGCGCCGAACACGAGCGCCGGCACCGCGACGAACGTGTAGGCCGTGTAGAGGTCGCCGCCGAGCAGGAACCATGTGACGATCGTGCCGAAGCGGCGTCCGCCGAGACCCCATTCGTCGAGATGGGCGAGATCGCCGCGCCGCCAGTTCGCGGCCAGGAAACCGATGATCGTGACGCCGATGAACAGCAGGACGAAGACGAAGGTTGCGCCGAGATTCATCGCGCACCTCCCTGCGGGCCGCTCGCCTTCCACGCGTTCTTGGTCTTGAAGTACACGAACGCGGTGATCACCGCGCTAATGAAGACCCAGAGCAACTGGTACCAGTAGAAAAACGGAAAACCCAACCATTGCGGTTCGATCTTGCTGTACGACGGTACCCAGACCATCGCAATCAGCGGCAGTACCAGCAGCCAGAGCCAGCGCTTCGCGGCCCGGTTGGCGTCGGCATCGTGAGCCATGACGTCTCCTCATCTTTCCCGGTTATCGATCTTGTTGAGCGGGTACGGCGCCGAGAGGAGCGCAAAACGGGTAGGCTGCGGCTCCCCTGGCTTCGCGCCAGTATAGGAGCCGCGAGCACGCGGTCAAGCGGGGGCGAACCCGAGGTGATCCGCCCCTTGTCGCGTGGTTGCACCGGCATGCCGCCGGTGCATGAAGCGTCAGATCGCGAACGCGGTGTCGCGCGCGCCGGTCGTTTCTTTCAAAGCTTTCACCCACTTGCGTGCGGGCAACTTCAGCGTGTCCTCGATCAGCTTCGCACGCGCGTCGAGCTGCGCGAACGGCACGTCGAGTGCGGGGCCCGAGAACGCGATCGCGATCCGGTTGCCGTCATGCACTTCGGGCAGTGCGATCACGCGGTGATCGAATGCCGCGTTCAGGTGCTTCATGTTGCGCACGAAGCTCGGATGATCGCCGAACAGGTTGATCGTCGCGATACCTGCGTCGGCGAGGCAGCCGCGCACCGCGCGGTAGAACGAGACGCTGTCGAGCACGGGGCCGCGCGCGGTTGCGTCGTACAGGTCGATCTGGATCGCACCCGTCGTGCCGCGGTTGGCCGGGTCGTTGACGAAATCCCATGCGTCGGCTTCATGCACGGCGAGACGTGCATCGTCGGGCGGCAGCGCGAACATCGTGCGCGCGGCGACGATCACGGCCGGGTTCAGCTCGACGGCCTCGACCTTCGCGTGCGGCAGGAAGCGGTGCGAGAACTTGGTCAGCGCACCGGTGCCGAGCCCGAGCTGGACGATCCGCTCGGGCGTTTCGAGGAACAGCAGCCACGCCATCATCTGCTGCGCGTATTCGAGCTCGATATGCAGCGGCTTCGAAATCCGCATCGCGCCTTGTACCCATTCGGTGCCGAAATGCAGGAAGCGCACGCCGCCCTCTTCCGAGAACGTGACGGGCGCGAAGCGCGGCTTGCGCGGCGCTTCGAGCACGGGCACGTCGTCGTGTTCGTCGATCTCCGGGCGGCGCTTCACGCGCGGCGGCTGGAGTTTTTCGGAGCCGTTGTAGGCGGACGGCTTGCTGCGCTTGGACGCGCGCGCCTCGGCGGACGCGCGCTTGATCAGTCGGGTCATGTGTGAATCTCGCTGGGTGATGCTGGTTTTAGCGGACGAGAGGATAGCATTGGCGGGACGATGGTCGCTGCCGAAGACAGATCCACCACTGCGCATCGTTGATCTGTCATGTGCACTAACGCACCGCGTGAACGACAATGCACCGCGATCGTGTTTAGGGAAGTTACCCGATGAAGACTGCCGCCAGTTCGCCCATCCCCATCGATCCTGAACTCCTCGCAGTTGCCGAACGCGTCCTGCGGGACGGCGAAACGCTATCGAGCTTCGTCGAGCAATCAATCCGTGAAGGCATCGCGTGTCGCCGGCTTCAAAGCAAGTTCATCGCACGTGGCATTGCGTCCCGCGACGAGGCGCTACGCACGGGCCGGTATGTTTCGTCATCCGACGCGCTCGCGCGGCTGGAACGCCGACTCGACGCGACGGGTATTCGCCGGCGACACACTCGCTGACAAAAGTCCGCGTAACAATCATCCGACGACGAGGAACCACATGGCCTCGAATGACAAGAAGATCTGGTTTCCGACCAAACGCTACGGCTGGGGCTGGGGATTGCCGGTCGCGTGGCAGGGCTGGGTCGTGTTGCTGCTGTTCGCGATCGGGGTCATTGCAAGCGCGTGGCTGCTGCCGCCGCGCCGGTCTCCGATTGCGTACGGTGCCTGCGTCGTGGCGTTGGTCGCGCTGCTGACTGCGGTGTGCTGGATCAAGGGAGAGACGCCCCACTGGCGATGGGGCAAGGACGATTGAGCATCAAGCGCGATAGGCTCGCTTGCCCGATCGGCAAGTGAATTCGAGCCTCCGTAACGACGCGAAGTCGTTCGGCTACGTATATCCGATCACCAAAGCACACCGCTCTTCACGACAGCAAGCAACGCGCATATCGCAAATGCGCGCGTCATGCATGCGCACAAGCGCGCGCCACAACCAGACGGCATAAGCAAATTCACGCCGCACCAGCTCGTCAAGCAAGGAACAAGCGCCCCACTCCGTCATCGATACGCAGCGACAGCACCTGTCGAACGGCTGAATTGTCCCGGGTCTCCACACGACGCAAAAATGCGAAGGAGCGGCCGCAAGCCGGGATGTCGCCTATGCGCTCGCCTTCGACGCCACGCCCCCGGTGCTAAACCGGCATCGCCCGTCGGTCGGCACCGCACGCCTGCCCGCTCCCGACGCTGCGAATCCCCCAGTGACGGCACCGCCGCCGAGTACGAACTGCGCATCCTTTTTCTGCGTGCACCTTGCAAATATACCCAAATAGGGATAATTTCATCGATGGATCCGTACACCAAACCACTCTACTGGCTCGGCTCGGCACGCAAGGACCTGAAAGCAATGCCCGAAGCCGTCCAGGACACGTTCGGTTATGCGCTGTACCTGGCGCAAACAGGACGCAAGCATGATCAGGCCAAGCCATTGAGGGGATTCGGATCGGCCGGCGTGCTCGAGATCGTGGAATCGGAAGACAACGGCACGTACCGTGCCGTCTACACGGTGAAGCTCGGGAACAGCGTGTATGTGCTGCACTGTTTCCAGAAGAAATCATCGAACGGCATCGCGACACCGAGGCCGGACAGCGATCTGGTTCGCGAACGTCTGAAAGCGGCCGAAGCACACGCAAAAGGAGAAAGGCGATGATCGAAATCGAACAGGGTAGCGAGAACGTCTACGCGGATCTGGGCATGCGCGATGCCGACGAAATGCGAGTGAAGGCTCAACTCGCCGCCAAGATCGCGGAGATCATCAAGGCGCGCAAATGGACGCAGCAGCACGCGGCCCGGTTGCTCGGCATGACGCAGCCGAAGCTATCGAACATGCTGCGCGGGCAGTTTCGCGGCGTGAGTGAAACGAAGATGCTCGAATGTCTGGCGAAGCTCGGACGCGACGTGCAGATTGTCGTCGGGCCAGACCGTCAGTCGGAAGTCGAAGGGCATATCGAAGTCGTATTCGCCGCTTGACGTCAGGGCCCTGCCGATTGCTTCGGATCGCCGGCCGAGCGTGACGCCAGCAGCGCTGTCGGTCAAAGGACAACCCGGCGCCAGTGTTCCAGCTTCTGCTCGAACGACAACATCGCATTCGCCGGACTCGACGAAGGTAGCACGAGCGTGTCGTACCCCGCCGCGCCGATCACCTCCGCAAACCGCCCCGCCGTCTTGCCGTTGAAGCACACGCGCTTGAGCAACGGCGTATGCTCGCGCAACGCATCGAAATCATTCGGCTTCGCATGCCGGATCGCCGAATCGAGGCTGCCCTCGCGATGGCACGCGGCCAGCACGTCCCAGATACCGATCCCGTGCGACAGCACGCGCTCGAGCCGCGCGTCGTACGCGAGTTCGTGCAGCCCGTGCTCGCCGAGCACCGTGCCGAGCAGCCGCCAGAACTGGTTGCGCGGATGCGCGTAGTACTGCGCGGCATCGAGCGACGCCTCGCCCGGAAAACTGCCGAGGATCATCGTGTGCGTGTTCGCCGCGACGACCGGCGGAAAACCCCGCAGCATTACGCGCTCCCGCCCGGCCCGCCCGAGCGCGGCCCGTCACCATGCGCATCGAGATGGCGCCACAGCGCCGGCAGCATGCACTCGGTGACCATCAACGGCTTGCCGTGACGCTGGAACACCGAGCGCCGCGCGGCGAACGAATGCGGCGCTCGCGCACTGCCGAGCGCATGGCTCGCCAGCGCATACAAAGGATGGCCGGCGATCACGCGCCGGCTGACGAGCACCGAACGCTCGACCTGCGGATCGCTGTACAGCAGCTCCGCGAGCGGCCGCGTGCGCAGCCGCCGCATCGCCTGCCACACACCCTTGCTGGCGGAAAGCGGCGCGATGCTGTGCGCGGCGACGAACGGCGTGCCGTCGACCGACAGGATCACCTCGCGCACCCACATCGGCGCGCGTGGTGCGCTGGCGAGCGCGTCCGGCTCGTCGAACCATGGGCAGTCGACGGCCTCGCGCGTCACGCGCACGGCCACGCGGCCGAGCCGCGCGAGGTGCGCGGTCAGCGATCCGCCGCGCGTCAGCCAGTCGCGCTGGTCGAGCGTGCAGCCAGGCCGCGGCGTCTCGCGCCAGCCGGCCTGTCCGCCGTCGAATCGCATGCGCGTGTTCACGCAGCGCGCGACAGCAGCAGCGCGTTGGTCCGCTTCACGAAGCTCGCCGGATCGTCGAGCATGCCGCCTTCGGCCAGCAGCGCCTGGTCGAACAGCAGATGGCACCAGTCGCCGAAATTGGCGCTGTCGGCCTTCAACTGCTTCACGAGCGCGTGCTCCGGATTGATCTCGAGGATCGGCTGCATCGCCGGCGCGTTCTGGCCGGCCGCCTTCAGCATCCGCTGCAGGTAGCCGCTCATGTCGTTGTCGTCCGCGACGAGGCACGACGGCGAATCGGTCAGGCGGAACGTGACGCGCACTTCCTTCACCTTGTCGCCGAGCGCTTCCTTCATCTTCTCGACGACGGGCTTGATCGCTTCGCCCGCCTGTTCCTGCGCCTTCTTCTCTTCGTCGTTCAGCTCGCCGAGATCGAGGTCGCCGCGCGCGACGCTCGCGAGCGGCTTGCCGTCGAATTCCTGCAGGAACGACAGCATCCACTCGTCGACGCGATCGGTCAGCAACAGCACCTCGACGCCCTTCTTGCGGAACACCTCGAGATGCGGGCTGTTCTTCGCGGCCAGCCACGCGTCGGCGGTCACGTAGTAGATCTTGCTCTGCTCGGGCTTCATACGCGACACGTAGTCGGCGAGCGACACGTCCTGCGCGTCGGTGTCGCCGTGCGTCGACGCGAAGCGCAGCAGCTTCGCGATGCGCTCGCGGTTCGCGTGATCTTCGCCGAGGCCTTCCTTCAGCACCTGGCCGAACGCGCCCCAGAACGTCTTGTACTTCTCCTTGCCGGCATCCTCTTCCGCGTTCGCGAGCTCTTCGAGCATCGACAGCGTGCGCTTCGTCACGCCTTCGCGGATCGCCTTCACGTCACGGCTTTCCTGCAGGATCTCGCGCGACACGTTCAGCGGCAGGTCGGCCGAATCGACGACGCCCTTCACGAAACGCAGGTATTGCGGCAGCAGTTGCTCAGCGTCGTCCATGATGAACACGCGCTTCACGTACAGTTTCAGGCCGCCGCGATAGTCGCGGTTCCACATGTCGAACGGCGCATGCGACGGCACGAACAGCAGCTGCGTGTATTCGCTGCGGCCCTCGACGCGGTTATGCGTCCACGTGAGCGGATCCTGGTGGTCGTGCGCGATGTGCTGGTAGAACTGCGTGTACTGCTCGTCGGTGACGTCGCTCTTCGAACGCGTCCACAGCGCGCTCGCCTGGTTGACGGTCTCGTCCTCGTCCTTCAGGACCATCTCGCCCTTTTCCTGATCCCACTCTTCCTTCTGCATCAGGATCGGCAGCGCGATGTGGTCGGAATACTTCTGGATGATCGACTGCAGGCGGTGCGACGACAGCAGTTCGTCCTCGCCTTCGCGCAGGTGCAGCGTGATCGTCGTGCCGCGCTGCGCGCGCTCGATCGCGTCGATCGTGAAATCGCCCTCGCCCGCGCTTTCCCAGCGCACGGCTTCGCTCGCCGGCAGGCCCGCGCGACGCGTCTCGACGGTGATCTTGTCGGCGACGATGAAGCCCGAGTAGAACCCGACGCCGAACTGGCCGATCAGCGCCGCATCCTTCTGCTGGTCGCCGGACAGCTTCGTGAAGAATTCCTTGGTGCCCGAACGCGCGATCGTGCCGAGGTTCGCGATCGCTTCATCGCGGCTCATGCCGATGCCGTTGTCGTCGATCGTGATCGTGCGCGCGGCCTTGTCGTAGCCGATGCGAATGCGCAGGTTCGGATCGTTCTCGTACAGCGCGTTGTCCGCGAGCCCTTCGAAACGCAGCTTGTCGGCAGCATCGGACGCGTTCGACACCAGTTCGCGCAGGAAGATTTCCTTGTTGCTGTAAAGCGAATGGATCATCAGGTGGAGGAGTTGCTTGACCTCTGCCTGAAAGCTCATCGTTTCATGTGCCATGGATGCTGTTTCCTCTTACTTGAACTTGAATGGTGTGGCGCGAGCGCCCGGCGCGCGATGCCGGCGGGCCCGTGAAAGGCGGCCGCCTGGCGCAAGCGGTTTGCGCGCGTATCTGGGGACGGCACGCCCGATTTCAAGGGCGGGCGTGCCGCGCCGCGTCACGACGCGCGGCGCACGGCCGAATCGATATAGCGCGACAACAGCCCCGGCAGCGCCGGATCGCCGCAGTTCGCGACGTTGAAGCGCATCCACGTGGACGGCGATTGCTGCGGCGAGAACAGGCTGCCCGGCGTCAGCAGGAAGCCGGCCTCGTGCGCGACCGCCGCGAGCGCGTCCGAATCGACGCCCGTGTCGGCCCACAGGAACATCCCGGCCGCCGGCATCGTGAAGAGGCCGAGCCCCGTGCGCTCGAGCATCCGCGCGGTCTTGTCGCGCACGCCGTCGAGCCGCGCGCGCAGCCGCTCGACGTGGCGCCGGTAATGCCCTTCGGTCAGGATCTTGTACAGCACGCGCTCGTTGAGCTCGGGCGTCGTCATCCCGACCAGCATCTTCTGGTCGGTGACCGCCTTCGCGATCTCCGGCGCGCACGCGACATAGCCGACCCGCAGGTTCGCCGCGAGCGTCTTCGAATAGCTGCCGAGATAGATCACGCGCTTCAGCTGGTCGAGACTCGCGAGGCGCGTGGCCGGATAGCTCGGCGGGCACAGGTCGCCGTACACGTCGTCCTCGACGACGAGGAAGTCGTACGCCTCGGCGAGCTTCAGGATCCGGAACGCCTGCGCGGCCGACAGCGACGTGCCGGTCGGGTTCTGCAGCACCGAATTGATCACGAGCATCTTCGGCCGCCACATCTGCACGAGCGTCTCGAGCGCGTCGAGATCGGGGCCGTCCGGCGTGTACGGCATCCCGACGAGCTGCGCGCCCTGCGCCGCGAAGCGGCCGAACATCTGGAACCAGGCCGGATCGCCGACGATCACCGCATCGCCGGGCTTCACGTAGATCCGCGAGATCAGGTCGATCGCCTGCGTGATCCCGGACACCAGCACGATCTGTTCCGGCTTCGCGCCGATCTCCACTTCGGCGAGGCGCGTCTGCAGTTGCTGGCGCAGCGGCAGGAAGCCCTGCGCGGTGCCGAAGCCGAGCATCTGCGCGCCGGACTGGCGCCCCAGCGCACGCAGCGCGCCGGTGATCAGTTCGCCGTCGAGCCAGCGTCCCGGCAAATAGCCGAGACCCGGCCCCTTTTCCGGACTGACGGTGTGCAGCATGTTGCGCAGCAGCCAGACGACGTCGATCGTGTTGTGCACCGGCGCGGCCTCGGCCACGCGTGCAACGCTGTCGGCCGGCTGCGGGCCGGCGGCCGTGCGCTCGCGCACGTAGAAGCCCGAGCCGCGTCGCGAGTCGAGGTAACCCTGCGCGACGAGTCGCTCGTACGCCTCGACGACGGTAAAGCGCGACACGCTCTTGTCGAGCGCGAGCTTGCGGATCGACGGCATCCGCATGCCGGGCCGGAACACGCGTTCGTCGATGCGTCGCCTTGCCCACTGGACAAGCTGGTCGACGAGCGTGAGGGTGGCCGTGTCGTGCGGCACGGGAATCTGGGCGAGTGGGACGGTGGACATGGGCGGCAGCTCCAACTGTACCGAAGGCTATCGCGCCGATTGTACCGTTACTGTGCCGGTAGCGACGATTACAGTTGACCGGAACGGCGACCGTGCGGCTGCCGTTCTGGCCCCGCCGCACCTGGCGCCGCGCCCACCGGCCCGCATCGCGGCCGGTACGCCGGCCGGTCCGGCCACCGCCCGGCGCATCGCCTGCCCACCATGACACTTTCGCTTCCCGACCGACGTTCATGCCAGCCCGCTCCCTGACACTCGACCATCTCGTGATCGCCGCGCGCACGCTCGACGAAGGCGTACGCCACGTCGCCGACGCGCTCGGTATCGAACCGGCCGGCGGCGGCCGCCACCCGCTGATGCGGACCCACAATGCGCTGTTCGGCGCATGGGGCGGGCTCTACCTCGAAGTGATCGCGATCGACCCCGACGCGCCAGCGCCGAACGACGGCGCGGAGCCGCGCGCGCGGCTGTTCGGGCTCGACGATCCGGCCATGCACGCACGGCTCGCGCAGGGCCCGTTTCTCGCGCACTGGGTTGCGCGCGTCGACCGTCCGCGCCAGCTCGCGCTGTGGCAGAGCCAGTACCCGGCGCGCATCCCGCCCGTTGTCGCAATGCGGCGCGGCGACCTGGGCTGGGGCCTCACGGTGCCCGACGACGGCGCATTCCCCGCATGGCAAGGCACGGGCGACGGCCTCCTGCCGTCGCTGATCCAGTGGGACAGCGCGCACCACCCGGCCGAATCGCTGCCGGGCGACGGCGTCGCGCTGAAGGCGCTCAAGGGCGCCCACCCGCGTGCGGACGCGATCCGCGAGCAGCTCGACTGGCTCGGCGCCGCCCACCTGCTCGACCTCGAAGCCGCCGACGGCCCGCCCGCGCTGGTCGCCGAATTCGACACGCCGCAAGGCTCGCGCACGCTGCGCTGAGCGCCCTGCCGCCCCCTGAACTACACCAATACTGGCAAACACGGAGACACCCCTCACATGAATTCGCGCGAAACCCGGGGCATGTTGCTCGGCCTCATCGGCGTGATGATCTTCAGCCTGACGCTGCCGATGACGCGCATCGTCGTCTCCGAACTCCATCCGCTGCTCAACGGGCTCGGCCGCGCGCTCGCCGCCGCGGTGCCGGCCGGCCTGCTGCTGTGGTGGCGCCGCGAGCGGCTACCGACCCGCGCGCAGCTGAAAAGCCTCGCGATCACGTCGGTCGGCGTGATCATCGCGTATCCGGTGTTCTCCGCGTGGGCGATGAAAACGGTACCGGCGTCGCACGGCGCGGTGGTCAACGGCCTGCAGCCGCTGTTCGTCGCGCTGTACGCGGCCTGGCTGTCGCACGAGCGGCCGTCGAAGGCGTTCTGGGCCAGCGCGGTGGCCGGCAGCGCGCTCGTGATCGCGTTCGCGCTGCGCGACGGCGGCGGCACCGTGCAGGCCGGCGACGCGCTGATGCTCATCGCGGTCGGCATCGGCGCGCTCGGCTATGCGGAAGGCGCGCGCCTTGCGCGCCAGATCGGCGGCTGGCAGGTGATCTGCTGGGCGCTCGTCGTGTCCGCGCCGTTCCTCGTGTTGCCGGTCGGCTGGCTCGCGTGGATGCAGCATGCCGCGCATCCGGGCCCGCTCGCCCTGCGCACGTGGCTCGCATTCGGCTACGTGACCCTCTTTTCGCAATTCATCGGCTTTTTCGCGTGGTACGCGGGGCTCGCGATGGGCGGCATCGCGCGCGTCGGCCAGGTGCAACTGCTGCAGATTTTCTTCACGATCGCCTTTTCCGCGCTGCTGTTCGGCGAAACGGTCACGTCGACGACATGGCTGTTCGCGGCCGCGGTGATCGCCACCGTGGTGCTCGGGCGCCGCTCGGCGGTCGCCACCGCCGCGCAACCGGCTCGCGCCGGCTGAACAGCTGCGCCATAATGGACGTTTTGCCTGATCGGTTTTGCCCACCCGGCCGCGAAGGCTCGATCGCGCTCGCGCCTGCCCACCCGGCAGCGTCGAGGCGATTTGCCCGAACGACCTTTCTTGACTGACCACGATATCCGAACGAGGAGACTATGAATCCGAGCGACCTGCATCCGCCGCACTGGCAGCTTTCCGAACGCGCACGCAAGCTGACGAGCTCTGCCATCCGCGAAATCCTGAAGGTCACGGAACGCCCCGAGGTCATCTCGTTCGCCGGCGGCCTGCCCGCCCCCTCGACGTTCCCGGCCGAACGCATGCGTGCCGCCGCCGATCGCGTGCTGCGCGACGCGCCGGCCGCCGCGCTCCAGTACAGCGCGACCGAAGGCTACCTGCCGCTGCGCGAATGGATCGCCGAGCGCTACAGCGTGCGCGTGTCGCAGGTGCTGATCACGACCGGCTCGCAGCAGGCGCTCGACCTGCTCGGCAAGGCGCTCGTCGATCCGGGCAGCCCGATCCTCGTCGAAACCCCGACCTACCTCGGCGCGCTGCAGTCGTTCTCGCTGTACGAGCCGCGCTACGTGCAGGTGCCGACCGACGAGCAGGGCCTGCTGCCGGACGGCCTGACGCCCGAACTCACGCAAGGCGCGCGCCTGCTGTACGCACAGCCGAACTTCCAGAACCCGACCGGCCGCCGCCTGCCCGTCGAGCGCCGCCGCGCGCTCGCCGCGTTCGCGCAGTCGAGCCCGTTCCCGGTGCTGGAAGACGATCCGTACGGCGCGCTGAACTACCGCGGCGAGCCGCTGCCGACGATGCTGTCGATGGCGCCCGATCACATCGTGCACCTCGGCACGTTCTCGAAGGTGCTCGCGCCGGGCCTGCGGATCGGCTACATCATTGCGCCCGAGGAACTCCACTTCAAGCTCGTGCAGGCCAAGCAGGCCACCGACCTGCATACGCCGACGCTCACGCAGCGCATCGCGCACGAAGTGATCAAGGACGGTTTCCTCGACGAACACATCCCGACGATCCGCGAGCTGTACAGCGCGCAGTGCGACGCAATGCTCGGCGCGCTCGAGCGCCACATGCCGGAAGGCGTCACGTGGAACCGCCCGGAAGGCGGGATGTTCATCTGGGTGAACCTGCCCGCGCAGATCGACAGCATGAAGCTGCTCGCCGCGGCCGTCGACAACCACGTCGCCTTCGTGCCGGGCGCACCGTTCTTCGCGGACAACGCGCAGCAGAACACGCTGCGCCTGTCGTTCGTGACGGTGCCGCCGGAGAAGATCGAGGAAGGCGTCGCGCGCCTCGGCAAGCTGCTGCGCGAGCGCCTCTGATCCCCTTTTTCCTGTCACGACTCTCTACGAGGATTCGAATACATGGCTAACGTCTACGACAAACTGAAGTCGCTCGGCATCGAGCTCCCGACCGCCGGCGCACCGGCCGCCGCCTACGTGATGAGCGCGCAAAGCGGCAATACGGTCTACCTGTCGGGCCACATCGCGAAGAAGGACGGCAAGGTCTGGGCCGGCAAGCTCGGCGCGGATCTGCAGACGGAAGACGGCAAGGCCGCCGCCCGCTCGATCGCGATCGACCTGCTCGCGACGCTGCACGCGCACACCGGCGACCTGAACAAGGTCACGCGCATCGTCAAGCTGATGAGCCTCGTCAACTCGACGCTCGACTTCACCGAACAGCACCTGGTGACGAACGGCGCGTCGGAACTGATCGCGGAAGTGTTCGGCGATGCGGGCAAGCACGCGCGTTCGGCATTCGGCGTCGCGCAGATTCCGCTCGGCGCGTGCGTCGAGATCGAGCTGATCGCCGAAGTAGCGTAACGGGCGCAGCGCGATGTCCGATCATCTCGTCCGCTTCAAGCAGGTCGACGTGTTCACGGCGGTGCCGTTCAAGGGCAACGCGCTCGCCGTGGTGTTCGACGCCGATTCGCTCGGCGACGACGACATGCTCGCGATCGCCCGCTGGACGAACCTGTCGGAAACGACGTTCGTCTGCACGCCGACCGATCCGGAAGCCGACTACCGCGTCCGGATCTTCACGACGGAGGGCGAACTGCCGTTCGCCGGCCACCCGACGCTGGGCACCGCGCATGCGTTCCTGGAAAGCGGCGCGCAGCCGCGCACGCCGGGCCGGCTGATCCAGCAGTGCGGGGTCGGCCGGGTCGCGCTGCGCGAGCAGGCCGACGGCTGGGCGTTCGCCGCG
>NZ_JAAGPO010000182.1:0-22763 GCF_017104825.1 Burkholderia sp. Ac-20345
TATGCGCGCGCGCGGCAGGCGTCGGATACCGACTGGGCGCAGATCGTCGCGCTGTATGACGCGCTTGCCGAAGTCGCTCCGTCGCCCGTCGTCGAGCTGAATCGCGCGGTGGCGTTCGGGATGGCGTTCGGGCCTGCTGCGGCGCTCGAACTCGTCGATGCGCTGCGCGACGATCCCGCGCTCGCGCGCTATCACTGGCTGCCGAGCGTGCGCGGCGACCTGCTGGCAAAGCTTGGCCGTGCCGACGAGGCGAAGGCCGAATTCCGCCGCGCGGCGGAACTGACGCGCAACGAGCGTGAACGCGAATTGCTGCTCAGGCGCGCGACGGACGCGTGACGCTCGCGGCACGAGCGAACGAGCGAACGAGCGAACGAGCGAACGCGGCGCACCGTGCGCCGTCCGCTCCCGGTAGCACGCACCGCGTCCCGCCGGGCACTATCGCCCGGATTGAAAAAGCCTATTGGGGGATGCGAACGCGAGCGCCTAGATTGAAGAGCACGATGCGTGCGCCCCGGCGCACGCATCGTTCCCCACATATCTGATCGGCCCGGCTTCGCACGCGGCCGCGCCGACTCGAACGGAGGCGCAAATGGCTCAACTCAAGGGCAGCAAAACCGAAGAGAACCTGAAGGCCGCATTCGCGGGCGAATCGCAGGCGAACCGGCGTTATCTGTATTTCGCTTCGAAGGCTGACGTCGAAGGCCAGAACGACGTCGCCGCGCTGTTCCGCTCGACCGCCGAAGGCGAAACCGGCCATGCGCACGGCCACCTCGAATACCTGGAAGCCGTCGGCGATCCGGCAACGGGTTTGCCGTTCGGTTCGTCGCGGCAGAATCTCGAATCGGCGATTGCCGGCGAAACGCACGAATACACCGACATGTATCCGGGCATGGCGAAGGCGGCGCGCGACGAGGGTTTCGACGAAATCGCGAACTGGTTCGAGACGCTCGCGAAGGCTGAACGCAGCCACGCGAACCGCTATACGAAGGCGCTAGACAGTCTCGTCGACTGACGGGCCGCCGCGGGCCGCACGGCAGGCCGTGCGACCGGCTAGCGGCCGGCTGTTCGTTCATCGCTGCCCGCATCGCGCGGGCGGCGCTGGCGCGCATGCGCGCCACGCTGGAGCGCCCCATGCCCCACAAGGAAGGCAGTCTCGAAGCCCCGACCCGGCATCCGCTCGACTGGCAGTCCGATACGTTCTACGACCAGGCCGCGATCGATGCGGAAATGACGCGCGTGTTCGACATCTGCGCCGGGTGCCGGCGCTGCGTGTCGTTGTGCGGCGCGTTTCCGACGCTGTTCGATCTGGTCGACGACACGCCGATGGGCGATATCGAGGAAGTGCCGAAGGAAGCGTTCGGCAAGGTCGTCGACCAGTGCTACCTGTGCGACCTCTGCTACATGACGAAATGTCCGTACGTGCCGCCGCACGCATGGAACGTCGACTTCCCGCACCTGATGCTGCGCGGCAAGGCCGCGCGCTACAAGCGCGGCGAAGCGACGCTGCGCGACAAGGTGCTGTCGAACACCGACGCGCTCGGCCATTTCGCCGGTATCCCGATCGTCACGCAGGCGGTGAACGCGGTGAACCGCACGCCGCCCGCGCGCCATGCGCTTGAAGCGACACTCGGTGTCGACCGCAATGCGTGGCTGCCGGAATTCGCGCCGCGCAAGTTCCGGCGCACGGCGAAGCCCTCGGACGGCTTGCCCGTGCGCGACGGCGAACGCACGCCCGGCAAGGTCGCGATCTACGCGACCTGCTATGTGAATTTCAACGAGCCGGGCATCGGCCACGACCTGCTCGCGATCCTCGCGCACAACGACATTCCGTACGAGCTCGTCACGCGCGAAGCCTGCTGCGGGATGCCGCTGCTCGAGCAGGGCAATCTCGCCGGCGTCGCCGCGAAGAAGGACGTGAACCTGCCCGTGCTCGAACGCTATGCGCGCGAAGGCTATGCCCTGATCGGCGCGATCCCGAGCTGCGTGCTGATGTACAAGAGCGAGCTGCCGCTGATGTTCCCCGGCGACGAAGCGGTGCGTGCGGTGGCCGAAGCATTCTGGGATCCGTTCGAATACGTGATCGCGCGGCATCGCGACGGACTGCTGAAGACCGATTTCAAGACGGGCCTCGGCACCGTGTCGTATCACGTGCCGTGCCACGCGCGCGTGCAGAACATCGGCCGCAAGACGGCCGACGCGCTGTCGCTCGTGCCCGATACGCGCGTGAATGTCGTCGAGCGCTGCTCGGGCCATGCGGGCACGTTCGGCGTGAAGAAGGAGTTTCATGCGGACGCGATGCGGATCGGCGGGCCCGTGTTCAAGGCGATGGCCGAGCCGCAGCCGGATTTCGTGTCGTCTGACTGCGCGCTGGCCGGCCATCACATCGTGCAGGGCATCGACGACAAGGGGCTGCCGTCCGCGCCGCTCGCGCATCCGCTCACGCTGCTGCGCCGCGCGTACGGCATCTGAGCCGCCGCCGGCCGACCCACGAGGACATCCCATGACGTTGACCCGCGACTCCCTGCTGACGCTCGAGGCGTACGCGAAGATCCGCAAGGCCGAACATGCGCGGCTCGTCGCGTACAAGCGCCGCCGCGCGGTGGCGCTCGGCAATCATCTGCGCTTCCTGTTCGAGGACGAGACGACGATCCGCTATCAGATCCAGGAGATGCTGCACATCGAGAAGATCTTCGACCAGGCGGGCATCGAAGGGGAGCTGGAAGCGTATCTGCCGCTCGTGCCCGACGGCACGAACCTGAAGGCGACGTTGCAGATCGAGTACGAGCACGAGATCGAACGGCGTGCGGCGCTCGCGCGGCTGATCGGTGTCGAGGATCGCGTGTACCTGCAGGTCGACGGGCACGCGAGCGTCTACGCGATCGCCGACGAGGATCTCGAGCGCGACACCGCCGAGAAGACGTCGGCCGTGCACTTCGTGCGCTTCGAGTTCGGCGCGCCGATGCGTGCAGCGCTCAAGGGTGGGGCGGCGCTGTCGATCGGCTGCGATCACCCGGCCTACACGATGCCGGCGCAGCGCGTGGACGCGGATGTGACCGCATCGCTGGCCGGCGATCTGCGCTGACGCGTCCGCGGCGCGCCCGGTACGCCTGACCCACCGGTTTCCCTTTTTCTGTTCCGACCCGAAACTCGCGTTCCGCACGCGATGCGGCGCTGCCGCTCGTCTGCCGCTGCGAAGATGTAACAGACGTCACGCGTTTGCGTGTGGCGACAAATGTGCATCGTGCGTCACCGTGCTTTCATCACTCGCAGAGAAACAATAAAAAGATTGTGCATGGAGATAATTAAAATCGGCGAAATTCGAATG
This sequence comes from Burkholderia sp. Ac-20345, assembly GCF_017104825.1. NCBI lineage: Bacteria > Pseudomonadati > Pseudomonadota > Betaproteobacteria > Burkholderiales > Burkholderiaceae > Burkholderia > Burkholderia sp. Ac-20345. The sequence continues at coordinate 3,326 of NZ_JAAGPO010000182.1, forward strand.
ATTTACCGATTCGTGAATATCTTGTTACGATTTTTTCCCTGATTTACCGATGTTCGGCAGCAATACACGGGATTGTTGCCGGCAGGGGTCGGACCATCGCGAAAATGCCCATGAAAAGGTATTCTTCATACGCTGCAGAGCCCCGCCAGACGGGCCTTTGCAGCGACGGGCATAAAGATCTCGCAAAAAAATTCAAGCGTAAATACATTACGCACCCATGGCAGGTTGTTTCAGTGCGTAACATTAAGTCATTGTCATATTGAGATAAACCCTAGGGATGGTATGCTTCGTGCACAAAAATTCCCACATTGGAGTGAGACCGTGATTTGTGCGTCATTGCCGGGAATTTCGGCACCGTGAAAGTGCGGTGCCGCGCCGGCATGCACAACACCGGATAACCATAATGTGCAACCTGGCCGCCCCGCGACGCGATGTGTCGCGACGGCGCCGCCAATCGCAGCCCCGGCCTGGCTGCGTGGAGAGATCTACTATGTTCTTCGATGAGCTTAACGATGAAGAGTGGTTTCGTCTTTCAACGCTGATCGCCGATGAACCCATCCGGCTGAACCGTCGTGGGCGTCCGCGAGCCGAACCGCGCGTCGTTGCCAACGCGGTGCTCTGGATCCTGACGACCGGTGAAGCCTGGTCGAAGCTGCCCGGACGCTATCCGTCCGGGCCGACGTGCCGTCGCCGTTACGAGGAGTGGCTGGCGTCCGGTACGTTGCTGCAGATGATCGACGTGCTGACCCAGTTCAGCGGGCGAACGTTCGCGTATATTCCGCCGCCGCCGGAGGCGGTCGTGCCCGCGCGTCGTGCCGAGCCGGTGCCCGACAACGATCGCTTGCGCGGCGTGTTCTGGCAAAACCCCGAGTCGTGGCAATTGCCGGTCGCTCAGGCAAACGTTTGGGAGGGCGAGGGCGCGTCGCTGAGCGCGATGCCGGTCGACGAAGTGGTCGATCCGTCGGCCGTCTCGTTCGAGGTGCCCGGTGCGCCGTCTACGGAGTTGCGCCATGCGCATGCGTCGTCGGCGAGCTTCGCGGCAGCCGAACCGCAAGTCGACGAGTATCGCGGCTATACGATCTGCGGCATTGCGCAGCCCGTGCAGAACCTGATGTATCGCGCGTGGGCGGAGATTTCGCAGGACGAACGGCGCGTCGAGCGCTCGGGCCTTATCGGCCCGCGCTTCACCGACGCCGAGGAAGCCGAGCAGTTCGCGCTCGACTGGGCACGTCAGTGGATCGATCGCCATGGCGCGAGCGACGAACCGGCACGCGAGCCGCAAGGCGAGGTGCTGGCCGGCCTGTCCGCGCTCGCGCGTGCGGAGTCGGACATCAAGCGCTTCATCGCCGAGCATCACGCGAGCACGCTGTCCGAAAGCCGCAACGATCCGGTGCAGCCGGAGCGCCGCGAATTCGTGTACCGCGTAGGCTGATCGCCGTACCGCTGACACGCGCGGGCCGTCGTGTGCCACGACGTCCGCGCGGAAGTCCCGTCTTTCCATGCCTGCCTTGTCCGGGGCGCCGCTGTCGAAGCGGCGCCCCGGATGCATTGCATTACTGCCGGCCGTAGGTATCGTCGAAGCGGACGATGTCGTCCTCGCCGAGATACGCGCCCGACTGCACTTCGATCAGCTCGAGCGGCATCTTGCCCGGATTCTCCAGGCGGTGCGCCACGCCGAGCGGGATGTACGTCGATTCGTTTTCGGACAGCAGGAACGTTTCGTCGCCGCGGGTAATGCGCGCGGTGCCGCACACGACGATCCAGTGTTCGGCACGGTGGTGGTGCATCTGCAGCGACAGTTGCGCGCCCGGCTTCACGACGATGCGTTTCACCTGGAAGCGCTCGCCCATGTCGACCGAGTCGTAGTGGCCCCACGGGCGATGCACCTTGCGGTGATCGGTCGCTTCCGCGCCGCGTTGCGCCTTGATGCGCCCGACGATTTTTTTCACGTCCTGCACGCGCGACTTGTCCGCGACGAGCACGGCGTCCGGCGTTTCGACGACGACGAGGTTCTGCGTGCCCACGCAGGCGACGAGCCGGCTTTCGGAATGCGCGAAAGTCGATTCGGCGTCTTCGAACAGCACGTGGCCGCGACCGACGTTCTCGGCATCGTCCTTCGGCGAAATCTGCCAGATCGCGTCCCACGAGCCGACGTCCGACCAGCCCGCGTCGAGCGGCACGACGACGCTTTCGCACAGTTGCGGCAGGCTCGCGAGCGGCTCCATCACCGCGTAGTCGATCGAGTTCGACGGCGACGCGGCGAACGCTTCGCGATCGACGCGGAAGAAATCGCCATCGGCCTTGCCCTGGGCGACGGCCTGTTCGCAGGCCGCGTAGATCGCGGGTTCGAGATGGCGGATCGCGTTCAGCCAGACCGATGCGCGAACGATGAAGATGCCGCTGTTCCACCAGTATTCGCCCGATGCGACGTACTGCTGAGCGAGCTCGAGATGCGGTTTCTCGACGAAACGGTCGAGGCGGCGCACGTCGAGGTTGCCCGTCGCGGCATCGCCGAGCGGCGCGCCGACGCGGATGTAGCCGTAGCCGGTTTCCGCGTGCTTGGGCACGATGCCCATCGTCGCGATCTTGCCTTGCATCGCGCTGTGCACGCCGGCCGCGACGGCCGCGTGGAAGCGCGGCAGGTCGGCGACCGCATGGTCGGCCGGCATCACCGTCATTACCGCATCGTTGCCGTCGGCGACGAGTCGCAGCGCGGCGAGTGTCAGCGCGGGCGCGGTGTCGCGGCCGACCGGCTCGAGCATGATCGACGCAGATTTGCCGGTCAGGCGCAGCTGTTCGGCAGTGGTGAAGCGGTGATCCTCGCCGCATACGATCAGCACGTCGTCGTTCAGCGGATGGTCGGCCGTCAGGCCGTCGAGGCGCAGCGCGGTCGACTGCAGCAGCGAATGTTCGCCGAGCAGCCCGATCAGCTGTTTCGGAAAACGTTCGCGCGACATCGGCCACAGGCGGGTGCCGGAACCGCCGGCGAGAATCACCGGTTGCACGGCGACGCGCGTGCCGGCGGCGGGTGCGGCGGATGTAGCGGATGCAGCGGAAGAAGAATGGCGCGTTTCGGCAGCCACGGCCGGAGCATTCATGAGGACACTCTCCACGGTTGAAGTCAGTGCCTGTCGTTGTAGCACGAAGTAAATCGACAATAAAACCGGATCCATTGCCGGATATTCGCCATGGACTCATCAGGAAGATTTTTCCGCAATAGCATCCGATGCAAATAAAAAATTAAAAAATAAATCCGGATATCGGCCGGTGTTGACCGCCCTCAAAGGGCGGGCGGGAATCGTAAAGCTTCCGAAAAATTCCCGATTTCCGGGCATTTCGGGAAAACCTGCCGATTTAATTCAAAAACATCGCGGCAAGATTTTCCGATTATTTTTCGAAATACTTGTACGCTTGAGGCGAAAATTTCTTACCGCTTCAATAGCGTCATGCAACGTTTGAATCGAATGTGCGGCACGGGTCGCACAAGGAGCAGTTCGGCAAACGCCTGTTCAAAGAGGAAGCAGACATGTTGAGCGTGCTGGCGAGAGTCATCGATATCGCGATGGTCGTGACGGGGGCGCTGCTCGCCGCCGCGCTGCACGGTGGCGGCATCTGGCTCAACGACCTGCAGCGCACGATGATGCTGTTCGATTGCCTGCTCGTCGTCGTGTGTTTTCCCGCCTTCGGCATCTATCAGTCCTGGCGCGGCAAGCGTCTCGTCGGGCTGGTGGGGCGGGTTGCGTTCGCGTGGCTCGTGGTCGAGCTCGCGGGCATCCTGTTGAGCTTCAGCTTTCATCAGTCGGGCGACCTGTCGCGGCTGTGGCTGGGTTACTGGGCGTTCGTGACGATGGCGCTGCTCGCCGGGTCGAAGACTTGCGTGCACGTCGTGCTGCGGCAACTGCGCCGCGGCGGCTACAACCTGAAGGCGGTGGCGATCGTCGGCGGTACGCCGGCGGCGCGTCGGCTGATCGCGCAGATGCGGGCACGGCCGGAAGCCGGTTTCAACCCGGTGTGCGTGTACGACGAAAGCGAGGCGCCGGGCGAAGTCGCGCTCGACGACGTGCGCATCGAGCGGCAGTTCGAATCGCTGGTGTGGCTGGTGCGCAGCCGTGCGATCAGCGAGCTGTGGCTCACGTTGCCGATCACGGAGGAGCGCCGGATTCACCAGATCGTGACGGTGTTCCGCCACGACTTCGTGAATATCCGCTTCATCCCGGACGTGCGCACGCTGTCGTTCTTCAACCAGGAAGTGGTCGAGGTGCTCGGCGTGCCGGCGATCAACCTCGCGGCGTCGCCGATCACCGACGTGCGGATCCTGCCGAAGTTCGTGTTCGACCGGCTGTTCGCGCTGGCGGCGCTCACCGCGCTCGCGCCGGTGATGGTGCTGATCGCCGGCCTGATCAAGCTGACGTCGCGCGGGCCGGTGTTCTTCCGCCAGAAGCGCAAGGGCATCGACGGACACGAGTTCGAGATCTACAAGTTCCGCTCGATGAAGGTGCACCAGGAAGTGGCCGGGCAGGTCACGCAGGCGAAGAAGAACGATTCGCGCGTGACGCCGGTCGGCCGGTTCCTGCGCCGAACGAGCCTCGACGAGCTGCCGCAGTTCATCAACGTGCTGAAGGGCGAGATGTCGGTCGTCGGCCCGCGCCCGCATGCGCTTGCGCACGACGACATCTACAAGGATCTGGTCAAGGGCTACATGTTCCGCTACCGGATCAAGCCGGGCATCACCGGGTGGGCGCAGATCAACGGCTTTCGCGGCGAGACCGACCAGATCGAGAAGATGATGGGACGCGTGAAGCTCGATCTGTACTACATGCAGAACTGGTCGTTCTGGCTCGACATCAAGATCGTCGTGCTGACGCTCTGGAAGGGCTTCACCGGCAGCAACGCGTACTGAGTACCGAGTACCGAGATCGCGCCACGCAGGCCTTCCGGTTTTACGAATTTCGAATCATTGGTCAAGAGGTCCGACACATCATGAATCTGACTATCATCGGCAGCGGTTACGTAGGTCTTGTCACCGGCGCGTGTCTCGCCGACATCGGGCACGACGTGTTCTGTCTCGACGTCGACCAGGCAAAGATCGACATCCTGAACAACGGCGGCGTGCCGATCCACGAGCCGGGCCTCAAGGAAGTCATCGCGCGCAACCGCTCGGCCGGCCGCCTGCGCTTTTCGACCGATATCGAGGCCGCGGTCGCGCACGGCGACGTGCAGTTCATCGCGGTCGGCACGCCGCCCGACGAGGACGGTTCGGCCGACCTGCAATACGTGCTCGCGGCCGCACGCAACATCGGCCGATACATGACGGGCTTCAAGGTGATCGTCGACAAGTCGACGGTGCCGGTCGGCACGGCCGAGCGCGTGCGCGCGGCGGTGGCGGACGAGCTCGCGAAGCGCGGCGGCGACCAGATGTTCTCGGTCGTGTCGAATCCGGAATTCCTGAAGGAAGGCGCGGCGGTCGACGATTTCACGCGGCCGGACCGCATCGTGATCGGCTGCGACGACGACGTGCCGGGCGAGCGCGCCCGCGAGCTGATGAAGAAGCTCTACGCGCCGTTCAACCGCAACCACGAACGCACGCTGTACATGGACGTGCGCTCGGCCGAGTTCACGAAATACGCGGCAAACGCGATGCTCGCAACCCGCATCTCGTTCATGAACGAGCTGGCGAACCTCGCCGATCGCTTCGGCGCGGACATCGAGGCCGTGCGCCGCGGGATCGGCTCCGATCCGCGCATCGGCTATCACTTCCTGTACGCCGGCTGCGGCTACGGCGGCTCGTGCTTCCCGAAGGACGTCGAGGCGCTGATCCGCACGGCCGACGAGCACGGGCAGGCGCTGCAGATCCTGAAGGCCGTGTCGTCGGTCAACGCCACGCAAAAGCGCGTGCTCGCCGAGAAGATCGTCGCGCGCTTCGGCGAGGACCTCACCGGCCGCACGTTCGCCATCTGGGGCCTCGCGTTCAAGCCGAACACCGACGACATGCGCGAAGCGCCGAGCCGCGAGCTGATCGCCGAACTGCTGTCGCGCGGCGCGCGCATCGCCGCGTACGACCCGGTCGCGCAACAGGAAGCGCGTCGCGTGATCGCGCTCGATCTCGCCGATCACCCGAGCTGGCTCGAACGGCTGACCTTCGTCGAAGACGAGGCGCAGGCCGCACGTGATGCCGATGCGCTCGTGATCGTCACCGAATGGAAGATCTTCAAGAGCCCCGACTTCGTCGCGCTCGGCCGCCTGTGGAAGACGCCGGTGATCTTCGACGGCCGCAACCTGTACGAGCCGGAGACGATGAGCGAGCAGGGCATCGAATACCACCCGATTGGCCGGCCGGGCTCGCGCCAGGCCGTTGCCGCCCGTGTGCCGGGCACCGCGCCCGCAAGCGCGTAACCCGCTTCCCGTCACTCATTACGAGACGCCATGTTCCGGAACATCCTGATCGTCTGCCACGCAAACGTCTGCCGCAGCCCGGCAGCGGAAATGCTGTTCAAGTCGCACGCCGCGTCGCGCGGCGGCCCGCGCCCGACGTTCCACTCGGCCGGGGTGCATGCGAACGACGGCGACGGCATCGATCCGGTGATGCGCCAGCTGCTCGCCGAGCGGGGCGTCGATTCGACGACCCATCGCTCGCGGCGGCTGTCGCGCCGGATCGTGCGCGACGCCGACCTGATTCTCGTCAGCGAGCGCGGACAGATTGCGGCCGTCGAATCGGTCGATCCGTTCGCGCGCGGCAAGGTCCACCTGCTCGGCAAGTGGGAAGGGGCCGAGATTGCCGATCCGCACGGCGGCCCTGAGGCCGATTACCGCGAGAGCTACTCACTGATCGAACGTCTGGTTCAAGGATGGCTACAGAAACTATGCTGAAACGCCCGATGCGCCCGGTGGCGCTTGCCGTCGCGCTGACGACTTTCCTGTCAGCCTGTGCAACCGCGCCCGGCAACTACCTCGACTCGTCGAACCTGAAGGACGAAGGCCGGCAGCAAGCGGCCGAGACCTATCCGGTTCATTACATCGACGCCAAAGTGGTGATGGACCAGCTGCAGAAAGCGCAGGTCGACCATCCGCTGCCGCCCGGACGTTATACCGATCCGTCGGAGTACGTGTACCGCGTCGGCCCGCAGGACATCCTCGGCGTCACCGTGTGGGACCACCCCGAGCTGACGACGCCGCAGGGCCAGTCGTTCTCGAGCGGCGGCAACACGACGCAGACGATCGCGGGCGCGCTGCAGCAGCCGTATACGACCGCGCTGCCGGGCCAGGCCGATCCGTACGGCCAGACGGTCGCCGCCGACGGCACGATCTTCTTCCCGTTCGTCGGCCGCATCAAGGTGGCCGGCAAGACGGTCGCGCAGATTCGCGAGCAGATGGCCACCACGCTGTCGCGCTACGTGAAGAATCCGCAGCTCGACGTGCGCGTGCTGTCGTTCCGCAGCCAGAAGGTCCAGGTGACCGGCGAGGTGAAGCAGCCGGGCCCGCTCGCGGTGAGCGACGTGCCGCTGACGCTGGTCGACGCGATCTCGCGCTCGGGCGGCTCGACCAACGAGGCCGATCTGCAGCGCGTGCGCCTGACGCGCGAAGGCAAGCTCTACACGCTCGACGCGAACGGCGTGCTCGATCGCGGCGAAGTGCGGCAGAACGTGATGCTGCAGCCGGGCGACATCATCAACGTGCCGGACCGCAGCGACAGCCGCGTGTTCATCATGGGCGAGGTCAAGACGCCGGTCACCGTGCCGATGCTCAAGGGCAAGCTGACCCTCGCCGATGCGCTGACGTCCGGCGGCGGCATCCTCGACACCGATGCGAACCCGCGCAAGATCTACGTGATGCGCGGGATGCGCGACAACCCGACGAAGCCGGAAGTGTTCCGTCTCGACATGACGCAGCCGGATGCGCTGATGCTGTCGAGCCGCTTCCCGCTTCAGCCGCTCGACGTCGTCTACGTCAGCACGGCCGGCTCGGTGCAGTTCAACCGTGTGCTGCAGCAGGTGTTGCCGACGATCCAGACGATCTTCTTCATGCGGCAAATCACGCGCTGATAGCCCGCCGGGGCGGCGCCTCCGCCCCGGCACCACTCAAGCGGGAACGAATGGTGAACACGCAAGCGAAACACTCCTACGCGGACCTGACCGCGAAAACCGAGGAAGAGGACGTCGTCCTCGGCCAGCTGCTCCAGGTGATCATGGACGACATCTGGCTGCTGCTCGGCATCGCGGTGACGGTCGTCGCGCTCGCCGGCCTCTACTGCTACATCGCGAAGCCGGTCTACCAGGCCGACGTGCACGTGCGGGTCGAGGGCAACGACAACACGTCGCAGGCGCTCACGCAAACGCAGACGGGTGCGATGATCAACAGCGGCCCGCAGCAGGCGCCGACCGATGCGGAAATCGAGATCATCAAGAGCCGCGGCGTGGTCGCGCCGGTGGTCGAACAGTTCAAGCTGAATTTCTCGGTCGTGCCGAAAATGCTGCCGGTGATCGGCAGCCTCGCGGCGCGCGTCGCGACGCCGGGTGAACCGGGGCGGCCGTGGCTCGGCCTGAAGTCGTACGCGTGGGGCGGCGAAGTCGCCGACGTCGATTCGATCAGTGTCGTGCCGGCGCTCGAAGGCAAGAAGCTGACGCTGACGGCCGGCCCGAACGGCACCTATTCGATCGTCGACCGGAACGGCATGCGGCTGCTGTCGGGCCATGTCGGCGAATCGGCACAGGGCGGCGGCGTGACGCTGCTCGTGTCGAAGCTCGTCGCGCGCCCCGGCACGCAGTTCACGGTGGTCCGCTACAACGATCTCGACGCGATCAGCGGCTTCCAGACCGGCATCCAGGTGACCGAGCAGGGCAAGCAGACGGGCGTCGTGCAGATCTCGCTCGAAGGCAAGGACCCGGACCAGACCGCCGCGATCGCGAACGCGCTCGCGCAGTCGTACCTGAACCAGCACGTGGTCGCGAAGCAGGCCGAGGCGACCAAGATGCTCGACTTCCTGAAGGGCGAGGAGCCGCGCCTGAAGGCCGACCTCGAACGCGCGGAAGCCGCGCTGACGCAGTACCAGCGCACGTCGGGCTCGATCAACGCGAGCGACGAGGCGAAGGTCTACCTCGAGGGCAGCGTGCAGTACGAGCAGCAGATCGCCGCGCAGCGCCTGCAGCTCGCGTCGCTCGCGCAGCGCTTCACCGATTCGCACCCGATGGTGATCGCCGCGAAGCAGCAGCTCGCGGAGCTGCAGGGCGAGAAGGACAAGTTCAGCAACCGCTTCCGCAGCCTGCCGGCCACCGAAGTGAAGGCCGTCCAGCTGCAGCGTGACGCGAAGGTTGCCGAGGACATCTACGTGCTGCTGCTGAACCGCGTGCAGGAGCTGTCGGTGCAGAAGGCCGGCACGGGCGGCAACATCCACCTCATCGATTCGGCGCTGCGTCCGGGCGATCCGGTCAAGCCGAAGAAGGTGCTGATCCTGTCGGCCGCGGTGTTCCTCGGGCTGATCCTCGGCACGGGCGTCGTGTTCCTGCGCCGCAACATGTTCCAGGGCATCGAGGATCCCGACCGCATCGAGCGCGCGTTCAACCTGCCGCTGTACGGGCTGGTGCCGCAAAGCGCCGAGCAGGTGAAGCTCGACGCACAGGCCGAGAAGAGCGGCAGCCGTGCGCGGCCGATCCTCGCGAGCCTGCGTCCGAAGGATCTCAGCGTCGAGAGCCTGCGCAGCCTGCGCACCGCGATGCAGTTCGCGATGATGGATGCGAAGAACCGCGTGATCGTGCTGACGGGCCCGACGCCTGGCATCGGCAAGAGCTTCCTGACGGTCAACCTCGCGGTGCTGCTCGCGCATTCGGGCAAGCGCGTGCTGCTGATCGACGCCGACATGCGTCGCGGCCTGCTCGACCGCTACTTTGGGCTCACCTCGCAGCCGGGCCTGTCCGAGCTGCTGAGCGACCAGTCGGCGCTCGAGGACGCCGTGCGCGAGACGCCGGTGCAGGGCCTGTCGTTCATCTCGGCCGGCACGCGCCCGCCGAACCCGTCGGAACTGCTGATGTCGACGCGCCTGCCGCAATACCTGGAAGGGCTCGGCAAGCGCTACGACGTCGTGCTGATCGATTCGCCGCCGGTGCTGGCGGTGACCGACGCGACCATCATCGGCCGCATGGCCGGCTCGACGTTCCTCGTGCTGCGCTCGGGCATGCATACCGAAGGCGAGATCGCCGACGCGATCAAGCGCCTGCGCACCGCAGGCGTCGACCTGGAAGGCGGGATCTTCAACGGCGTGCCGCCGAAGGCGCGCGGCTACGGCCGCGGCTATGCGGCCGTGCATGAATACCTGAGCGCCTGATCCGCATCGCACGTAACCGGGCGGGCAGCGAGCGTTGCCCGTCCGGCCGACAGGAGAACCAACGATGAAAATTTCCGTGCTCGTTCCGACCTATCGGCGTCCCGCCGACCTCGCGCGCTGCCTGCTGGCGCTGCAGCGGCAGCATCGGCTGCCCGACGAGGTGATCGTCGTCGCGCGCCCGGAGGACGATGCCACGCACGAACGGCTTGCCGATCCGGCGGTCGGCGGCGCGCTGCCGCTGCGCATCGTGCCGGTCGACGTGCCGGGCCAGGTCGCCGCGCTGAACAAGGGGCTCGACTCGGCGAACGGCGACATCGTCGCGATCACCGACGACGATGCGGCGCCGCATCCCGACTGGCTCGCGCGCGTCGAGTCGGCGTTCGCTGCCGATCCGCGCGTGGGCGCCGTCGGCGGGCGCGACTGGGTGCACGAGAAGGGCCGCGTACTCGACGAATCGCGCGAACTCGTCGGCCAGCTCACGCTGTCCGGCAAGATCGTCGGCAATCATCATCTCGGCGTCGGCGGCATGCGCGAAGTCGACATGCTGAAAGGCGCGAACATGAGCTACCGCCGCGCCGCGATCGAGCGGCTGCGCTTCGACACGCGGCTGCGCGGTGCCGGCGCGCAGGTGCACAACGACATGGGTTTCAGCATGCATGTGCAGCGCGACGGCTGGAAGCTCGTCTACGACCCGGCGATCGCGGTCGATCATTTCCCGGCCGAGCGCTTCGACGACGACCGGCGCGATGCCGCGTCGCTGAATGCGATCAGCAACGGCGCGTACAACATGCACCTGATCCTGCGCGAGCATCTGCCGCCGGTCCGGCGCGAGATCGCGTGGTGGTGGTGGACGCTGGTCGGTACGCGCGTCTACCCGGGCCTCGCGCACGTGCTGCTGTCGCTGCATACGGCGAAGCGCGAGCGGATCCGCGAGCACTGGCGCGCGGTGCGCCGCGGCGCGCGCGATGCCCGCCGCGCGAACCTTGCCCCCCATCGTGCGGCGATGCCGCCGGTGACGTCTTGAACGGCCTGCGCGCCTCGCGCGCGGCCACCCACGGAGGGCTCGCATGACTGCAACGAAAGCTGCAACGAATGTCCACGTTCACCTGTTTTACGGCGCCGATCCGCGTACCTACCGGAAAGGCGAGAACATCGGCTGCCTGTACGGCTATCACCATGCCGAATCCGACGAATTCCGGCTGACCTATTCGCAGGACGGCGGCGAGAACCGCGTCGCCAGCCTCGCGCGCCGCGCGCTGAAGGCGGCGCTCGGCTTCGACGTCGTGCATGCGTGGCGCAACCGCGCCGCGCTGCTGAACACCGACGTGATCTGGACGCATACGGAGCAGGAGCACCTGGCGGCCTCGCTGATCCTGAAGCTCGCCGGTGCGCAGGGCAAGCGCCCGCTGTTGCTCGCGCAGAGCGTGTGGCTGTTCGACAAGTGGGGCAGCTTCGGCGGCCCGCGCCGCTGGCTGTACCGCAAGCTGATCGCGCGCGCCGACGCGCTGACCACGCTGGCCCGCGACAACGCCGACCTGTGCCGCCGCTATCTCGGGCGCGACGCCGAGTTCGTGTACTACGGGCTGAACACGCAGGACTTCCCGCTCACCGAGCCGCAGCAATGGCAACCGAACCGGCCGCTGCGGATCGCGGCGATCGGCAACGACCGCGACCGCGACTGGCGCACGTTCCTCGCCGCGTTCGGCGGCGATGCGCGCTATGACGTACGGCTCGCGACGCGACGCCGCGTGCCGCGCGAGTGGCATGCGCCGAACGTGAAGATCGGCTCGGCGTCGGGGCTCGCGAAGCAGCACGAGCTGTACGCGTGGGCCGACGTGATCGTCGTGCCGCTGCGGCCGAACTTCCATGCGTCGGGCATCACCGTGATGCTCGAGGCGGCAGCCGTCGGCAAGCCGATGATCGTGTCCGACGTCGGCGGGCTCAGCGACTACTTCCCGCACGATACGGCCGCCTATGTGCCGGCGTTCGACGCGCAGGCGATGCGCCAGGCCGCCGATCGCTTCGCGGCCGATCCGGTCGCGGCGCTGGGCTGCGCGCGGGCCGCCGCCGCATGCCTGCGCGAGCGTGACCTGACCACGCAGGCGTTCGCCGAGCAGCACGTGCGGATCACGCGCGACATGCTGCGCCGGCGCCGGACGCCGGCCGCCGCGGGACTGGCGATGCCGCTCGCGGATTCGCGCCCGTCGTCGCGGTGAGAGCGGATCGATGAGTACGATTGCCGCCGAACGCGCACCGTCGCGCAACCGCAACCGGCTTCCCGAGGCGAAGCACTGGGTCGGGCAGGCCGGATTGTGGACGTTTACCGCCGCGCTGATCGCCATTCACCAGGGCAAGGTGCTGACGCTCGCGTTTCCGGTGCTGGCCATCGCGGTCGGCATCTGGCTGTATTTCAAGAGTCCGGCGCGCTACGTCGGCTTCATGTGGTGGGTGTGGTTCCTGAGCCCGGAAGTGCGACGTCTCGCCGACTGGTCGAAAGGCGCGTTTACGCCAACGAGCCTGATCCAGGTCGCGCCGCTCGCGGTGACGATGATCGCCGGCCTCGGGCTGATCCGGCATTACCGCGTGCTCGCGCAGCGGCGCGGGATCCCGATCCTGCTGATGCTGTTCGGGCTCGCGTACGCGTACCTCGTCGGGATCGTGTCGAGCGGCGTGATGGCCGCGACCTACGATCTCGCGAACTGGGTGTACCCGGTGCTGATCGGCTTTCACATCATGGTCAACGCGCGCGACTACCCCGAGTACCGCGACGTGCTGCTGTCGACGTTCATGTGGGGCATGCTCGTGATGGGCGTGTACGGCGTCGTGCAGTACTTCGTGATGCCGCAGTGGGACGTGCTGTGGATGATCGGTTCCGAAATGGGTTCGCAGGGCGAGCCGGTGCCGTACGGCGTGCGCGTGTTCAGCACGATGAACTCGTCGGGGCCGTTCGCGTTCGCGATGATGGGCGCGCTGGTGTTCGTGCTCGCGGCGCCGCAGAAGATCCGCTGGTTCGCGGGGGCGGCCGGCTTCGTGTCGTTCGCGCTGTGTCTCGTGCGCTCGACGTGGGGCGGCTGGGTGATCGCGCTCGCGATCCAGCTCGCGCAGTCGAACAACCGCGTGCGGATGCGGATCCTCATCAGCGGCGTCGTGCTGGTCGGGCTGTGCGTGCCGCTGCTGACCGTCGGGCCGGTGGCCGACCGTCTCGGCGCGCGTCTGCAGTCGATCACGAACCTGAAGGACGACCGCAGCTACGACGACCGCAACAAGTTCTACGCCACCTTCGCGCAGACGGCATTCACCGACGTCGCCGGCGAGGGGATGGGCGCGACGGGTGCATCCACGAAGCTGTCGAGCGACAGCGGCGAACTCGGCAAGTACGGCAGCTTCGACAGCGGCGTGATGAACGTGCCGTTCGTGCTCGGCTGGCCCGGCACGCTGCTGTATCTCTCGGGCGTCGTGATGCTGTTCAGCCGCACGCTGCGCGCGGCGTTCAAGCTGCGCAAGGACAAGTTCGTCGGCGCGTGCCTGAGCCTTTGCCTGTCGACCTTCGCGATGCTCGTGTTCACGAACTCGCTGATCGGCACGGGCGGCCTGCTGATGTTCACAGCCATTTTTTCGATTCTTTCCGCGGCGCACTGGCAAAAGGCACAACGCCTGCTGGCCGCCGCGCGTTTACGGGGAGGCGAACATTGAGAATCGCGATCGTCACGCACGTCGTGCGACATAACGACGGGCAAGGCCGCGTCAATTACGAAATCGCGCGCGCGGCGCTGGCCGAGAACTACGAGGTCACGCTGGTCGCGTCGCATGTCGCGCCCGAGCTGCTGGCCGACCCGCGCGTGCGCTGGGTGCCCGTGAAGGTCGGCGGCTTCTGGCCGTCGAATCTCGTCAAGCAGCAGGTGTTCGCGCTGAAGAGCGCGGCCTGGCTGCGCGCGCACCGCAGCGAGTACGACGTGCTGCACGTGAACGGCTTCATTTCGTGGATCAAGGCCGACGTGAACACAGCGCACTTCGTGCACGGCGGCTGGTTCAAGAGTCCGTACTATCCGTTCGGGCCGACGAAGGGGCTGTGGTCGGCTTACCAGTATGTCTATACGCGCGTGAACACCACGCTCGAGCGCTGGGCGTACAAGCGCTCGCGCGCGATCACGGCCGTCTCGCAGAAGGTGGCCGACGAGATCGCCGGGCTCGGCATCGACAGCCGCAAGATCAGCGTGATCTACAACGGTGTCGACGGCAGCGCGTTCGCGGGCGCCCAGGCCGATCGCGCGGTGTTCAAGTTGCCGGACGATGCGTTCCTGCTGCTGTTCGTCGGCGACCTGCGCACGCCGCGCAAGAACCTCGGCACCGTGCTGAAGGCGCTGACGAAGCTGCCGGCGAACGTGCATCTGGCGGTGGCCGGCTATCTGCCGGGCAGCCCGTATCCGGAAGAGGCGCGTGCGCTCGGCATCGATTCGCGCGTGCATTTCCTCGGTCTCGTGAAAAACATGCCGACGCTGATGCGCTCGGCCGACGCCTACGTGTTCCCGTCGCGCTACGAAGCGATGAGCCTGTCGCTGCTCGAGGCGATGGCGGCCGGGCTGCCGGTCGTCACCGCGCGCACCGCGGGCGGCGCGGAAATCATCACGCGCGAATGCGGGATCGTGCTGGAGGATCCGGACGATCCGGCAGCGCTCGCGCAGGCGATCGGCTCGCTCGCGGCGTCGCGCGACACCTGTCGCGCGATGGGCGAAGCAGCCCGCGAACTGATGACCCGTTTCGGCTGGGCGCACATGGGCGCCCAGTATGTCGCGCTCTACCGGCGCATCGGCCAACCCTCGCAGCCGTCCGCTTTCGAGCGGGTCGAGCATGCAGTCACGCAGGAGCAAACGTGATGTCCCAATCTTCCCGGCCGATCAAATCGTTGCAGATCGGCATGCACTGGTTCCCCGAACGCGCGGGCGGCCTCGACCGGATGTACTACTCGCTCGTCGGCGCGCTGCCGGGCGCGGGCGTCGAGGTGCGTGGGCTCGTCGCCGGCTCGTCGAAGGTCGCCGACGACACGGGCGGTGCGATCCAGGGCTTCGGCCCCGCAACGGAGCCGCTCGCGCGCCGGATGCTCGCCGCGCGGCGCGCGCTGCGCGAGGAGGTCCGCAGCGAGCGGCCGGACGTGATCTCGTCGCACTTCGCGCTGTACACGTTCCCGGGCCTCGACGTCATGCGCGGGATTCCGCAGGTGTCGCACTTCCAGGGGCCGTGGGCCGACGAAAGCCAGGTCGAGGGCGCCGCGTCGCTCGGCCAGCGCGCGAAGCGCTATCTCGAACAGGCCGTCTATACGCGTTCGTCGCGGCTGATCGTGCTGTCGCAGGCGTTCGGCCAGATCCTGACGAACCGCTACGGGATCGATCCGTCGCGCGTGCGCGTGATTCCCGGCTGCGTCGATACCGCGCAGTTCGATACGCCGCTTACGCCGGCCGAGGCTCGCCACAAGCTGCAACTGCCGCAGGACCGGCCGATCGTGCTGGCCGTGCGCCGGCTCGTGCGGCGCATGGGGCTGGAGGACCTGATCGACGCGATCGGCCTCCTCAAGCACCGTCACCCGGACGTGCTGCTGCTGATCGCCGGCAAGGGCAAGATCGGCGAGGAACTGCAGCAGCGCATCGATGCGGCCGGGCTGCAGGACAACGTGAAATTGCTCGGCTTCGTGCCCGACAACCATCTCGCGGCGCTGTACCGCGCGGCGACGGTCAGCGTCGTGCCGACGGTCGCGCTCGAAGGCTTCGGGCTGATCACCGTCGAATCGCTCGCGTCCGGCACGCCGGTGCTGGTCACGCCGGTCGGCGGGCTGCCGGAGGCGGTTGCCGGGCTGTCCGACGATCTCGTGCTGCCGTCCACGGGCGCGGACGCGATCGCGGAAGGGCTCGGTGCCGCGCTGTCGGGCGCGATCACGCTGCCCGACGAGGCCGCGTGCAAGCGCTATGCGCGCGATCATTTCGACAACGCGGTGATCGCGCGGCGCGTTGCCGGCGTGTACGAAGAGGCGATCGAGGCGGCAGGCTGAGCGCCCGCGGCGCGCTACTTGCGCGCCGAACCGAAAGCCGAACCGGCGCGCGTGCGCGGCCGATTCGCGTACCGGCCGGCCGCGAAGGGCCGGCCTTCTCCATCCGATACGCGGTGCCGGCACGCATCACGCGCGCCTGAGCGTCGCGGCCCAGACCCCGAGCGCCGCCACGCTCACGACCGCGCCGAGCACGCAGACGCCCGTCCATCCGGCGCGCGCATACATCATCGTCGACGCAATCGCACCGAGCCCGCTGCCGGCCGAATAGAACAGCATGTAGCAGCCGACGAGGCGCGCATGCGCATCGGGCCGCGCACCGAGAATCATGCTCTGGTTGACGACGTGGACGGCCTGCCCGCCGACATCGAGCAGCACGATGCCGACGATCAGCAGCGCGATCGACGTATCGCCGAACGCGAGCGGCAGCCACGAGCACGCGAGCAGCGCGAGCGCGATGCCGGTCGTTGCTTCGCCGCGCCCGCGGTCCGCGAGCCGGCCCGCGCGGGCCGCCGCCGCCGCGCCCAGTGCGCCGACGAGGCCGAACGCACCGATCTGCGTATGCGACATCGCGTGCGGCGGCGCGCTCAGCGGCAGCACCAGCGCGCTCCAGAAGATGCTGAACGCCGCGAACATCAGCAGCGCGATCGCGCCACGCACGCGCAGCACGCGTTCATTGCGCAGCAGCGACACCATCGATCGCAGCAGCGCCGCGTAGCCGATGCGCTCGCGCGGGCCGTTCTCGTCCGGCAACAGACGCGACAGCACGACGAGCATCGCGATTGCGAGGGCACCCGACACCAGATAGACGGCCCGCCAGCCCGCGATATCGGTGACGACGCCCGCCAGCGAGCGCGCGGCCAGCAACCCGACCACGACGCCACCTTGCGCGGCCCCCACCACGCGCCCGCGTTCGCCGGCGCCCGCGAGCGCGGCCGAGCACGCGATCAGCCCCTGCGTCATCGCGGTACCGAGCAGCCCGACCGCGACCATCCCTGCCAGCAGCGCGACACGCGTCGACGATGCGGCCACACCGATGCAGGCCGCGGTCAGCAGCAGAAGCTGAACGGTGATCAGGCGCTTGCGGTTCAGCAGGTCGCCGAGCGGCACGACGAACAGCAGGGCGAGCGCACAGCCGAGCTGCGTCGCGGTGATGACGCCGCCGACGGCCGCCTGCGACACACCGAAATCCCGCGCGATCGAATCGAGCAGCGGTTGCGCGTAGTAGACGTTTGCGACACTGGCCGCGCAGCAGACGGCCAGCAATGCGACGCGTGCCGCGGACAAGCGGCCGCCATCGGCCGGGTGCGCCGCATGCGCAGGGCCGTTCGATGCAACGGTGCCGGTATGACAGGAAGACTCCATGGGTTCCCTCGTGCAAAGTAGTTGCAAATTGAAACTGGTGTGGAGTGTAGGAAAAGTAGTTTTAAAATGCAACCTGTTGTGCGGCGGGCGAGATGTCCGTGCACGGATGGCCGGCGTTGCCGCGAAGGCGGCCGGCGAGATTGCGGAGAGGAACATGGCCAGGCAGAAAAGTCTTGCGGATTCGCCGTGCCCGGTGGCGCGGGCGACCGATATCGTCGGCGATCGCTGGGCGTTGCTGATCGTGCGCGATGCGTTCGACGGCGTGCGCCGCTTCGGCGATTTCCGCGCGAGTCTCGGCGTCGCGAGCAACATCCTGTCCGACCGGCTGAAGATGCTGGTGGACGCCGGCGTGTTCGACGTCGTGCCGGCGTCGGACGGCAGCGCGTATCAGGAGTACGCGCTCACCAAAAAGGGCGAGGGGTTGTTTCCGGTGATCGTGATGCTGCGGCAGTGGGGCGAGGCGAACCTGTTCGCGCGCGGCGAGCCACATTCGGTGCTGGTCGACCGCGGTACCGGGCGCGCGATCCGCAAGCTCGCGCTGCGGCATGACGACGGCCGGCCGTTGAAGGCGGCAGAGACGCTTGTGAAGAAGATCGGCGACGCATGACCGCACCCGTTGTTCAATCGGCCGCCGCCACGACCTGACGCGCGGGCGATGCGCCGCGATGCGCATCGGGCCGCACCAGCGTCGCGAGCAGCGCGGCGGTGACCAGCAGCGCGACCGATATGGCCGTTTCGATCCGCAACCCGTCCACGACCTGCCCAGCGCCGCCACCGCCGGCGAGTGCGCCGAATGCTGCGACGCCCATCGCGCCGCCGGCCTGCCGCGCGGTATTCAGCACGGCCGACGCGATGCCGGCCCGTTCGGGTGCGACCGACGCGAGCACGGCGGTCGTCATCGCCGGCACCGCGAACCCCATACCCGTCGGAATCAGCAGGAACGGCACGAGCAGGAGGGCCAGCGGCGTCGACGCGTCGACGAAATGCAGTGACCCGTAACCGAGCGCGGCGACGAGCGCGCCCGCCAGCATCGGCGCACGCGGGCCGTGACGCGCCACGACGCGGCCGCTCGCGAGGTTCGACAGCAGGAAGCCGCCTGTCAGCGGCAGGAACGCGAGGCCCGCCTGCAACGCCGATTCGCCGCGTGCGCGCTGCAGGTACAGCGCGAGCACGAACACGGTGCCGTAGTACGTGAGGTTCACGCAGATCCCGAACAGCACGGCCGCGCTGAACGTGCGATGGCGGAACAGCGACAGCGGCAGCATCGGCGTGGCCGTGCGTGCTTCCACCGCGACGAATGCGAGCGCGGCGAGTGCGGCCAGCGCGAAACCGCCGGCGACGACTGGATGCGTGAAGCCGAGCGGCCGCCATTCGATCACGGCGCCGGTCAGTGCGGTCAGCATCGCGATCGCGATGAACTGGCCGCGCAGGTCGAGTGCACGGACGGAGGCGCGGGATGACGCGGCCGGCGTCACCGCCACGCGGTGCGCGGGTACCCACGCAAAGGCGGCTGCCAGCCCGGCCGCACACAGCGGCAGGTTCACGAGGAAGATGCCGCGCCAGCCCCACGTCGCGATCAGCAGGCCGCCGACGACCGGGCCGGCCGCGATCGAGATCGAACCGGCCGCCGTCCACCAGCCGACGGCCCGCGCGCGCAGGTGCGGGTCGTGCCGGCACGCGTCGTTGAGCAGCGCGAGCGAATTGGGCAGCATCGCCGCGGC
>NZ_JAAGPO010000183.1:0-22631 GCF_017104825.1 Burkholderia sp. Ac-20345
TGACGCGGGCAGCGCGCCGAGCGCGGCCGGCGACAGTGCCGCGATCAGCAGGCCGGCAAACAAGGTGGACAAGGTTCGGTTCATGCGGACTCCTGAGAAAAAAGGGGCGTAGCGGCGTCACGGGATGACGTCGCTGCGAGCGGGACTTTCAACGGAGCTGCGGGGACAACAGGGCGCGCGGGCGATGCGGCTGCCCCGCGCGAAGTCGGCACGCGTGCGCGTGCGTTACGGAACGGGTGGCGGGCAGGCGTGCCGGTCGGATCGGCGTGGGCGGATGCGCGTCTTCATCGGCGGCGCACGGCAGCGGCTGCTGCGGATGCCGTGGCGGCGCGGCCGGTGGCAAAGGCGCGCAAGCGACCTGTGCGGACGATGACGGCGTCGCTCGCCGACGAAGCACAGCCGGCCGCCGCACGCCGACGGCGAGACGGCGCGCAGTCGCGCGCCGCATACGGGATTCGCATGTCTCCCCCACCAGATGGATTCGGCCTGTCAGCGGCCGTGTCCAAAGATCTTATGAAACCTTTTATTGGTATTCAAGTGGTATCAATCTGGCGCTAAATTGGCATCGACGTGCCGGGCCTGTCCGGCTGGCAGGAGCGAAAAAAAACCTCGCGCGAGGCGAGGTTCCTTCGGGACGGCGGCGGCGCGATCGGCCGCACACGCATCAGTCCTGGCGAACGCGTGCTTCCTGCGTCTTCTGCCGCGCTTCGAGCCACATCGCATTGACGATGCCGAACGACAGCGCGACGCCGATACCGAGAATCCAGCTGAAATACCACATGATCCGACTCCTTGCGAAACGGTGGGCGAGGGCGCGAGCGCGCCCCGGCCCGGTTCAATGCATCAATACATCGAATGCTTGTTCTCTTCGAGCACCTCGCGCGTGACCTTGCCGCGCATCACGCGATACACCCAGCTCGTGTAGAGCAGGATGAGCGGCAGGAACACGATCACCGCGAACAGCATCACCTGCAGCGTCATGTGGCTCGACGTCGAATCCCACACGGTCAGGCTGCTGCGCGGGTCGAGCGACGACGGCATGATGAACGGGAACATCGAGAAGCCTGCGGTGAGGATCACGCCGGTGATCATCAGGCCCGTGCAGAAGAACGCCGTCTTCTCCTGCTTCGAACCGGCGAGCAGCAGCGCGAACAAGCCGCCCGCGATCCCGACGACGGGCGCCGCGATCATCCACGGGAATTCGCCGTAGTTCGCGAGCCACAGGCCCGAGCCGGCAGCGACGTCCTTGAGCAGCGGGTTTGCGACCGTATCGGTCGGCGCGGCGTGCGTGATGTGGAAGCCGCCGATGGTCGATGCGACCAGCACGCCGGCCAGCACGAACAGCACGACCGCGAGGAACGACGCCACGCGCAGTGCGACCGACGCGCGGCGCGCGATCACGCCTTCCGTCTTCATCTTGATGAAGGCCGCGCCGTGCGCGACGAGCATCGTGAGGCTGACGAGCCCGCACAGCAGCGCGAACGGGTTCAGCAGCGCCCAGAAGCTGCCGTAGTAGGTCACGCGCAGGTCGCTGTCGAACTTGAACGGCACGCCTTGCAGCAGGTTGCCGAACGCGACGCCGAACACCAGCGCCGGCACGAAGCCGCCGACGAACAGGCCCCAGTCCCAGCCCGCGCGCCAGCGCGGGTCGGGCCGCTTGCTGCGGTAGTCGAAGCCCACCGGCCGGAAGAACAACGCGAACAGCACCAGCAGCATCGCGAAGTAGAAGCCGGAGAACGACGCCGCGTAGACGAGCGGCCAGGCCGCGAACATCGCGCCGCCGGCCGTGATCAGCCACACCTGGTTGCCTTCCCACGTCGCGCCGACGGTGTTGACGATGATGCGGCGTTCCTCGTCGGTCTTGCCGAGGAACGGCAGCAGCGCGGTCGCGCCCATGTCGAAGCCGTCGGTGACGGCGAAGCCGATCAACAGCACGCCGACGAGCAGCCACCAGATCAGCTTGAGAGTTGCATAGTCCATAGCGATTCCTTGTTCCGTTTCAGGTGCGTGCTCACGCCGGGGCGCGCTCGCTGGCGGCCGCGATTTCGTGGTGATAGCGGCCGGTATGCAGCGACGACGGGCCGAGGCGCGCGTACTTGAACATCAGCTTGATCTCGATGACGAACAGCGCGGTATAGAACAGGATGAAGCCCGCGAGACTCAGGTACAGGTCGCTCGGCTGCAGGCTCGACGCGGACAGGTGCGTCGGCAGCACGCCGGCGATCGTCCACGGCTGGCGGCCGAGCTCGGCGACGATCCAGCCGAATTCGATCGCGATCCACGGCAGCGGGATCGCCCACACCGCATAGCGGAGGAACCAGCGGCGGTTGTCCTGCAGCAGTTCGCGGCGTGCGCAGAACCAGAACGCGGCGATGAACGTCGCGACGAACAGGAAGCCGAGGGCCACCATGATCCGGAACGAGAAGAACACGGGCGCGACCGGCGGGATCGTCTTCTTCGCGGCGGCCTTGATCTGCTCGGGCGTCGCATCGACCACGTTCGGCGTGAACTGCTTGAGCATCAGCCCGTAGCCGAGATACTGCTTGTGCTGGTCGAACAGCGCGCGGGTTGCGTCGCTCGTGTCACCCTGCTTGATCTTCTGCAGCGCGCCGTACGCGACCATCCCGCTCTGGATGTGCTCCTCGCTGTGCTTCGCGAGCTCGCGCAGGCCGATCACCGGTTCGTCGATCGAGCGCGTCGCGATCAGGCCGAGCGCATACGGGATCTTGATCGCGTAGTCGGTGCGCTGTGCTTCCTGGTTCGGAATGCCGATCAGCGTGAACGATGCGGGTGCCGGCTGCGTTTCCCATTCGGATTCGATCGCGGCGAGCTTCATCTTCTGCACTTCGCCGGTCGTATAGCCCGATTCGTCGCCGAGCACGATCACGCACAGCGTCGCCGCGAGGCCGAAGCCGGCCGCGACCGCGAACGAGCGCAGCGCGAAGTCGACATCGCGCTTCTTCAGCAGGTACCACGACGACACGCCGAGTACGAACATCGCCGCCGACACGTAGCCGGCCGACACCGTGTGCACGAACTTCACCTGCGCGACGGGGTTGAACAGCACGTCGAACAGGCTCGTCATCTCCATGCGCATCGTCTGGTAGTTGAACTCCGCGCCGACCGGGTTGTTCATCCAGCCGTTCGCAACGAGGATCCACAGCGCGGAGAGGTTCGAACCCAGCGCGACGAGGAACGTGACCATCAGGTGCTTGACCTTCGACAGGCGGTTCCAGCCGAAGAAGAACAGGCCGACGAACGTCGATTCGAGGAAGAACGCCATCAGGCCTTCGACCGCGAGCGGCACGCCGAAGATGTCGCCGACATAGTGCGAGTAGTACGACCAGTTCGTGCCGAACTGGAATTCGAGCGTGATGCCGGTGGTCACGCCCATCGCAAAGTTGATCCCGAACAGCTTGCCCCAGAACTGGGTCATGTCCTTGTAGACCTGCTTGCCGGTCATCACGTAAACAGCTTCCATGATGACGAGCAGCCAGGACAGGCCGAGCGTCAGCGGCACGAACAGGAAGTGGTAGAGCGCCGTGATGCCGAACTGCAGACGCGACAGATCGACGACTTCGCTACTTATCATGGTGGTCTCCCTCGGTGGGTGCAGGCGCCGGTACCGAGAGCAGCTTCTCGGCGACGGCGGCAGGCGGCAACGACATGTGCTCGGCCTGCGGATGATTGAAGAATGCGTATTTGAGCGACATCAGGAGGATCAGCTTGACGATCAGCACCAGGGTGATGTCGCGGGCGAGGGTCGGGCCGCGTGCCCACGCGGCGATGCGCGCGCGCCAGCCGATCGTTCCGGCCGGCCGTGGGGGAGGCGGCGCAGGCTCTTTATTGATCGAGATCAAGGCGATTATCCTGAATCGATTTAGGTCTGATTTGGGGCGACTTTACGTCGGATATATGACGGCCGTGAAGCTGTTTTAATCCTTTTGCGCCTGACATGCCAATTTTAAAAGGACGGCTTTCCGATGCCGAGTGCTGCGCTGCGGCAGACCGTCGCGAAACACGAGCCGAAACTTGAGGCAGATCAAGGTTATGCGGAAGGGGCCCGGAAACTGCCTATTACCTGACGAATCAGGTCAATTAATCCGCACTGAAGCGCGTGAAGAAACGAGCGGGGAAACGATCGGAGAAGCGATCGAAGAAGCGAATGAAAAGCAGGGGAAAAGACAGGCGAAAAAAAACCGCTGCCGGTCGGGCAGCGGTTTTCGATGAGGCGCTCTAAATCGCAGCGATTTACGCGTATTCGGCGAGGGCGGTGCGCATCTTTTTCATCGCGCTCGCTTCGATCTGGCGGATGCGTTCCGCCGACACACCGAACTCGGCAGCGAGATCGTGCAGCGTCGAGCCGCCCGAGCCGTCGTCGTCGACGTGCAGCCAGCGCGCCTCGATGATGCGGCGGCTGCGCGCGTCGAGTGCGTCGAGTGCCTGCGCGATGCCGTCCGTCTGCAGCGTGTCGCGCTGACGCGCGGCGAGCACGGCGGTCGGTTCGTTGTGCGAGTCGGCCAGGTAGGCGATCGGCGCGTACGACTCCTCGCCGTCTTCGACCTGCCCTTCGAGCGCGATGTCGCCGCCCGACAGGCGCGTTTCCATTTCGGTCACGTCTTCGCGCTTGACGTTGAGTTCCTTCGCGAGGCCGTCGATTTCCTCGGGCGTCATCGCCTGCAGGCCCTTCTTGTGGCTGCGCAGGTTGAAGAACAGCTTGCGCTGCGCCTTCGTCGTCGCGACCTTCACCGTGCGCCAGTTGCGCAGGATGTACTCGTGGATCTCGGCCTTGATCCAGTGGATCGCGTACGACACGAGGCGCACGTTCTGGGCCGGATCGAAGCGCTTCACGGCCTTCATCAGGCCGATGTTGCCTTCCTGGATCAGGTCGCCGTGCGGCAGGCCGTAGCCGAGATAGTTGCGCGAGATCGACACGACGAGCCGCAGGTGCGACAGCACGAGGCGGCGTGCCGAGTCGAGGTTGTTGCCTTCGCGGAATTCGGTCGCGTACTGGCGTTCCTCTTCGACCGTCAGCAGCGGAATGCGATTGACGGCCTGGATATACGCGTCGATGTTGCCAAGCTGGCCCGGCAACATCGATTGAGCTGCGAGCGCCAGCGAGCCTGCCGATGCGGCCTTGGCCGGCGTCGGGCTCAGGGTGTTCGGGAGGGTCAGGGCATTGCTCACTAAAAAAACTCCTTTGGAATCAGGGACAAACCCCCGGTCTCGAATGAAATTCCGTGGGCCATCTTAGCACTCCCGTAATCCGAGTGCTAATTCCTTAGAGCAAGCGTGGGCATCGGAGTTCCCGCTTTTTCTATCGAGCCAGTGGAGTCGATAGTCTATTCTGCGACAGAGGGAGCGAAGCGAAGTTCCGTAAGCCGTTGTTTCTGATGGTAATCAGTAGACGATTTCAATTTTTGTCGTTTTGGAAGGAAGCCATTTCGCTTTGTGATGCCGATCCGAAAAGTCCTTTACCATACCATTCAGTTCGCTCGAGCCGGCCGAAGCGGCAGGCTCCATTCAACCCACAAAGTTGGAGTGTCAGATGAACAATAAGAAGAATCGCCGGCCTCGCAGCCGGCTTGCGCTGCACGCGATGCTGGCGGCGTCCCTTCTGGGCGGATCGGGTGCGGCATGCGCGGATCGGTGGGGGATTCAGGCGGGCGGCGGTTTTTCGGATCGCCACGGGGTCGACAAGGGCGATCTCGGCGTGGTGTGGGATCCGGGCTGGAACTGGTGGGAAATCGGCGGCTGGCACTTTGCGTTCGTGGTCGAAGGGCACGCCGGCTACTGGCACACGGGCGGCAACGTCCACAGCAGCATCGGCGAATTCGGCGTGACGCCGATGTTCCGCTTCATCAAGAGCGCCGGGGAGATCCGCCCGTTCATCGAGGCCGGCGGCGGCATCCGGCTGCTGACGCACCCGACGATTTCGGATCGCTTCTCGATGGGGACTGCGTTCCAGTTCGCGCCGACGGCGGGAGTGGGCGTGCAGTTCGGCCAACGGCAACAGTATCAGGTCGGCTACCGTTTTGAACATGTGTCTAACGCGGGTATCAAAGAGCCGAATCCTGGTATAAATTTCCACCAGTTCTACTTGCAGTACAACTTCTGATCCGCATGCCCGCGCACGGCGTGCGCGTTGCCGAGGAGTCAGGCGATGGCGAAGGTGGTCGATGCGATCCGCGCGCTCGAGCGCGATCGGTTCCGGGCGATGGTGGACGGGGACGGCGAGGCGCTCGACGCGCTTTTGTCGGACAAGGTGTTCTTCGTGCACACCAACGGCAAACGCGAAACCAAGCAGCAGTTCATCGACGCCATCGTCGCCGGCCGCCGCCGCTATCGCCAGATCGAAATCCAGTCGCAGGACGTGCTGCCCGTCGGCGATGAGACCTGCATCGTCACCGGGCGCGCGTTGATCGAGATGGAAACGAACAACGGCGGCCTGGTCTTCCCGATTGCGTATACCTCCGTCCACACCCACGAACAGGGGCGCTGGAGCCTGTTCGCGTGGCAGGCGACGCGGTGCGCGACCGAGACATGAGCGCGCGTGGCGCTCCTTTTCACGTCCCGACCGAAGCGGCCTTCTGGGCCGCTTTTTGCTGCCTCGTGCGGCGCGGATCGCGCGGCGCACGGGCGGTCACGCCCCGCTCGCTGACGTTGGAACCCTGAAGCGGAACCTGGCGCTCAGGCCGCCGCGCGGCGATCCGCGCAGTGCCAGGCCGAGCGGTTGATCGCGCTGACGACCGCATCGAGCGCGGCGCTCGCCGCATCGGCGTGCAGGCCGACGCCGTGCCGCAGCGGTGCATCGCCGACCCGGCAGCCGACCGATACCGCGATCCGCCCGTCCGTGGTGCGCGCGTGTTCGCACGACGCGACGTCGATCGCCGCGCCGGCGGTGGCCGCGAACGCCGCGGCAAAGCGTCGCACCGCATCGTCGGGCGTCGTGTCCGCCGCCGGCGCCGCCGCGATCTCGCGGGTCTGCCAGCACGCGCCGCTGCCGTGACGCGCGGCCGGCCCGTCGGTGTCGAAGAATTCGCGCGCGAACAGCGCGCAGATCGCGTCGCCCGTCACTTCCTCGCCGGATGCGTCGGCAAGCGTCTGCACCGCATGGCTGAATTCGATCTGCACGCGGCGCGTCGGCGTGAAGCCCATCCCGCGCTCGAGCAGGAACGTGGCACCACCCTTGCCGGACTGGCTATTCACGCGGATCACGGCGTCGTAGCTGCGGCCGAGATCGGCCGGGTCGATGGGCAGGTACGGCACTTCCCAGGCCGCGTCGGGGCGCTGTTGCGCGAAGCCCTTGCGGATCGCGTCCTGGTGCGAGCCCGAGAAGGCGGTGAACACGAGGTCGCCTGCGTACGGATGGCGCGGATGCACGGGAATCTGGTTGCAGCGTTCGACGACGCGGCGCACGGCATCGATGTCGGAGAAATCGAGGCCCGGATCGATGCCTTGCGTGTAGAGATTCAGCGCAAGCGTGACGAGATCGACGTTGCCGGTGCGTTCGCCGTTGCCGAACAGGCAGCCTTCGATGCGGTCGGCGCCCGCGAGCAGCGCGAGTTCGGCTGCCGCGACCGCGGTGCCACGATCGTTGTGCGGATGCACGGACAGCACGATGCTGTCGCGATACGCGAGGTTGCGGTCCATCCACTCGATCTGGTCGGCGAACACGTTCGGGCCCGCGGCTTCGACGGTGGCCGGCAGGTTGACGATCATCTTGTGGTCGCGGGTCGGCCGCCAGGTCTGCGCGACCGCGTC
Source organism: Burkholderia sp. Ac-20345 (assembly GCF_017104825.1). Lineage (NCBI taxonomy): Bacteria > Pseudomonadati > Pseudomonadota > Betaproteobacteria > Burkholderiales > Burkholderiaceae > Burkholderia > Burkholderia sp. Ac-20345. The sequence goes on from NZ_JAAGPO010000183.1 coordinate 7,765, forward strand.
GCAGATCTCGCGCGCGAACGTCAGCTCGGTCATGCTGAAGGTTTCCGGCGAGTACTGGAAGGTCCACTGCGTGTCGGGGCGCGCGGCGGCGTGTTCCTTGATGATGCGCGTGCCGTCGATCGCGAGCGCCTTCACGTCGGCCTTCGACATCCCGAACACGATGCGGCGGAACGACGGGCAGACCGCGTTGTACAGGTGCACGATCGCGCGCGGTACGCCTTCGAGCGCGTCGAACGTGCGGGCGATCAGGTCTTCGCGCGCCTGCACGAGCACTTCGATCGTCACGTCGTCGGGAATCCGCTTGTCGTCGATCAGCTTGCGGACGAAATCGAAGTCGGTTTGCGACGCCGACGGAAAACCGACTTCGATCTCCTTGAACCCGATCGCAACCAGCATCTCGAAGAACTCGAGCTTCTGCTCGATGCTCATCGGCTCGATCAGCGACTGGTTGCCGTCGCGCAGGTCGGTGCTCATCCAGACGGGCGCGCGCTCGATGGTGCGCGACGGCCATTTGCGGCCATTGAGGCGGACGGGCTCGAACGGACGGTACTTGTCTTGCGGATTGCGCTGCATCTTCTGGACCTCGGGTCTCAAGTCGTGAGCGAAGACGGGCGGCATGGGCGACGGTTGGCGCTGCCTCGCTCCGCGGCACGTGAACGCGCTGCGGATGCGGATGATCTTCGCGAGTCGGCCGACGGATAGACGGACGAATGCTGACGACTTCGGGTTGTAAAAACTACGAGAGGGGTACTGCGAGGAACTGCTGGGAGGGACCGTGCGGACAGCACACGGCGCTACGACAGCCTTAGGCTAGTCGTAGCGATAGCGGCCGCGCTAGGCGGCCGGAGGTAATTCGGAGGGTGTTCGGAAAGGAACGCATGACGGCAACTCTATGCCAGGATGCGCTCGCGTGTCAAATGCCCTGCAAGCGGGGCCGGTTCGCGAGCGTGCCGTCAGCGCGCGATGCGGGCGATCTGCACGATCGTCGCGACCTGCCGGGCGACCGTGTCGGGCACCGGCAGCTCGCCGCGCAATACGGCGTCCGTCCACGCCGCCGTCGTGGCCGCGTCGCGCGATTCGGGCAGGGCGACAGGGGGCGCATCGGTCGACGAGCGCTCGGCCTCGATCAGCGTGTCGCACACGCCGTCGTGCAGCCAGTCGACCTGCACCTGGCGCCGCGTATCGGCAACGGCTTCGCCCTCGGTGCCGCGTGCCAGCAGCGCGCCGCCGAGCGCGGCGTCCGGATGGTCGCGGAACAGCTGCGCGAGGCTGTCGCGGTACGGCGGGTGCGTGTAGTTGACGAGCCGCAGGCCGGCCGGCGCAAACGGCTGCAGGATCTTCACGAGCGTGTGCGTCGAGTTGCGCACGCCGAGCACGCTGCGCATCGACAGCAGGTGTGCGATGCGCGGCGCCAGCACTTCGATCGACGCGAACGCGACGCGGCGCTCGGCAAGCGTGTCCTCGATCGCATCGTGCGACGTCGACGGCGCGAGCGACAGCGCCGAGAAGATCTCGGCGCTCGTTACACGGCCCGGATCCTGCCCGACACCATGCACGAGCACCGGCACGCCTTCGCGGGCGAGCAGCAGCGCGAGCAGCGGCACGAGGTTCGGCTGCTTGCGCGCGCCGTTGTAGCTCGGGATCGACACGGGGCGGAACGCGGCGTCCTGCACGTGCACCGGCTCGAACGACGCCTGCGCGGCGGCGAGCATCGCGGCCAGCTCGTCGGCGGATTCGCCCTTCAGCCGGTAGGCGATCAGGATCGCGCCGAGTTCGACGTCCGACACGCGCGCGTCGAGCATCGCGCGATAGAGCTCGAACGTGTCCTCGGCGGACAGCGCGCGTGCGCCGTGCGGGCCGCGGCCGATTTCCTTGATGAAGCGGGCGCACGGGAACGGAACGGCGGCGGGATCGTGGGAAGCGGTCATCGGGGCGTGGGGCGGGCGGCCGGCATCGGGCCGCGCTGTGAGCGGTGGGGAATGCCCCGAGTATCGCACGGGTGCGGCCGTCGCAAGCGAGGCCGCGCGGCGCGGCGCGCTACACTCTGGTTCCCGGCGGTGCGCGCGCCGGCTGCGCCGCGCCCGTGCCGTCGCCGGCCGAATACGACTACGAGAGACATCCCATGAAGCTTTACAGCTATTTCCGCAGTTCCGCGTCGTACCGCGTGCGGATCGCCCTGAACCTGAAGCAGCTGCCGTTCGACTATGTCCCCGTGCACATGCTGCGCGACGGCGGCGAGCAGCTGAAGGACGCGTACCGCGCGCTGAATCCGGATGCGGTCGTGCCGACGCTGATCGACGGCGACGCGACGCTGCAGCAGTCGCTCGCGATCATCGAATATCTCGAGGAAACCCATCCGGAGCCGGCGCTGCTGCCGAAGCAGCCGGTCGATCGCGCGTATGTGCGTGCGGTCGCGCTGCAGATCGCGTGCGAAATCCATCCGCTCAACAACCTGCGCGTGTTGAAGTACCTGAAGCACACGCTGAAGGTGCCCGAGGACGCGAAGAACGCGTGGTACCGCCACTGGATCGAGGCGGGCTTCGACACGCTCGAGACGCGCCTCGCGAGCGATCCGCGCACCGGCAAGCTGTGTTTCGGCGACACGCCGACGCTCGCCGACGTGTGCCTCGTGCCGCAGGTGTTCAACGCGAACCGCTTCTCGATCGACACGACGCGTTATCCGACGATCCAGCGGATCGTCGACCATGCGTCGACGCTCGATGCATTCAAGGCCGCCGAGCCCGGCGCGCAGCCCGACGCCGAATGAGCGCGGTGCGCCCGGCATGCATGACCGGGCGCGCATGAAAAAGGGCGCCCGAAGGCGCCCCGTGCGATGCGTGCCGGCGGTGTTCAGCCGAGCAGCGCGTCCGCGAATTCGACCGCGCTGAACGGCTGCAGATCCTCGACCTTCTCGCCGACGCCGATGAAGTAGACCGGCACCGGACGCTGCCGCGCGATCGCGGCGAGAATCCCGCCCTTCGCGGTGCCGTCGAGCTTCGTGACGATGAGGCCGGTGAGGCCGAGCGCGTCGTCGAATGCCTTGACCTGCGTGAGCGCGTTCTGGCCGGTGTTCGCGTCGATCACCAGCAGCACTTCGTGCGGCGCGCCGTCGTGCGCCTTCGAGATCACGCGCTTCACCTTCTTCAGCTCTTCCATCAGGTGGAGCTGCGTCGGCAGGCGGCCGGCCGTGTCGGCCATCATCACGTCGATCTTGCGCGCGCGCGCGGCGCTGACCGCGTCGAAGATCACCGCGGCCGGATCGCCGCTTTCCTGCTGCACGACCGTCACGTTGTTGCGCTCGCCCCAGACCGCCAGCTGTTCGCGCGCGGCCGCGCGGAACGTGTCGCCCGCGGCCAGCAGCACCGACTGGTCGAAGCTCTGCAGATGCTTCGCGAGCTTGCCGATGCTGGTCGTCTTGCCTGCACCGTTCACGCCGGTGATCATCATCACGAGCGGCTGCGCGCGGCCGAGCATCAGCGATTTCTCGAGCGGCGTCAGCAGCTCGACGAGCAGGTCGTGCAGTGCCGATTTCACCTGCTGCGGGTCGGTCAGGCGGCCCGTGCGCACCTTTTCGCGCAGCGCGTTGAGCAGGTACTCGGTCGCGTCGACGCCCGCGTCGGACATCAGCAGCGCGGTTTCGAGCTCCTCGTACAGATCCTCGTCGATCTTCGTGTTGACGAAGACGCCGGTGATGCTCGAGCCCGTCTTGGCGAGCCCCGTTTTCAGGCGCGCGAGCCACGATTTCTTCGAGGTGGCGTCCTGCAGCGGCGGCGGGACGATTTCGACCGTCTCGACGACTTCGTCGCGGCCGTCGTTGGTCGGCGTGACCGTCATCACGACGGCCGGCGCGGCCGGTTGCGCGGGCGCTTGCGGCACGTCGGCCGCGGGCGGGGCCTCGACTACGGGCGCATCGGACGGTTCGTCCGTTTGCTGCGCGTCGGCCGATTGCGATTCCGCCGGATCGGGCTCCTGCGTTTTCTTGAATCGTTTGAAGAAGCTGAACATGGTCTGACGTCGGGAAGAGGGCGGGCCGCCGCCAGGGGCGGGGCACCGGACGGGCCGTTCTGCGTTCGCGCGGGCGCGGCGCACGGCGGCCGAAACCGTGCATTTTATCAGTGCGGCGTGGCCCTCGCGTCAGTGTGCGCCGCCGCTGTGGTAACGTGCGCCTGTTTAGCGGTGCGCCCTCGCGCGCGCCCGGTCCCTCCGTTGTCGATATTCCGTATGTCCCGTTCCTCTCCCGGCCGCTCGGCGGCCCCTTCTGGCCGCGGCAAGCCGCACACGATCCGCATCATCGGCGGTGACTGGAAACGCACGCCGCTCGCGGTCCTCGATCTCGACGGCCTGCGGCCGACGCCCGATCGCGTGCGCGAGACACTGTTCAACTGGCTCGGCCAGGATCTCGAAGGCTGGCGCTGCCTCGACCTGTTCGCGGGCACCGGCGCGCTCGGTTTCGAGGCCGCGTCGCGCGGCGCGGCGAGCGTCGTGATGGTCGAGCGCCATCCGCGCGCCGCGCAGCAACTGCGTGCGATCAAGGACAAGCTCGGCGCACGTGCGGTCGAGGTCGCGGAGGCGGACGCGTTGCGGCTCGCGGCCGGGCTCACGCCGGGCGCGTTCGACGTCGTGTTTCTCGATCCGCCGTTCGGCGAGGCGGCCGTGCTCGAGCGTTCGGTCGCGCTGGCGGCGCCGCTCGTCGCGGCGGGCGGCGCGCTGTACGTCGAGACGGGGGCGGAGCTCGATCCGGCCGCGCACGAGGCGCTCGCCGGCTGGCAGGTCGTGAAGCACGGCAAGGCAGGTGCGGTTCACTATCATTTGCTGCGGCGCGAAAATGATGAATAATGCGCGTTCCATACGAGGCGGCGCGCCGCAAAGGCGACGCATGCCCATCTCGGCAGCGGCGTGCGCATTGCACGGCTGCCATCCCGTTTGCGTGATGACAGGAGGAGCGACATGGTAGTCGCCGTGTATCCCGGTACGTTCGATCCGCTGACGCGCGGGCACGAAGACCTCGTGCGGCGTGCGTCGAGCATTTTTGATACGCTGGTGGTCGGTGTTGCCGACAGCCGCGCGAAAAAGCCGTTTTTCTCGCTCGAAGAACGTCTGACGATTGCGAACGAGGTGCTCGGCCATTATCCGAACGTGAAGGTGATGAGTTTCACCGGCCTCCTGAAGGATTTCGTCCGCACCAACAATGCGCGCGTGATCGTGCGCGGCCTGCGCGCCGTGTCCGATTTCGAATATGAGTTCCAGATGGCGGGGATGAACCGCTACCTGTTGCCCGACGTCGAGACGATGTTCATGACGCCGTCCGATCAGTACCAGTTCATCTCGGGGACGATCGTGCGCGAAATCGCGCAGTTGGGCGGCGATGTCAGCAAGTTCGTGTTCCCGTCCGTCGAGAAGTGGCTGACCGAGAAAGTCGCTGCGATGGGAGGCCCTGCCGCGTAATGCGGCGCCGGCCGGTTTCGTTGCGAAGCCGGCCGCCGGCCTGAAGAAGTGAGATCAGTATGGCTTTGATGATTACCGACGAGTGCATCAATTGCGACGTGTGCGAGCCCGAGTGCCCGAACGGCGCGATTTCGATGGGCACGGACATCTACGTGATCGACCCGAACAAGTGCACCGAGTGCGTCGGCCATTTCGACGAACCGCAGTGCCAGCAGGTGTGTCCGGTCGAATGCATTCCGCGCGATCCGCAGCATGACGAATCGCACGCGCAATTGATGGAGAAGTATCACGCGTTGACCGCCGGGAAGGGCGACGACGCGTCGTGACCCCGCGGTGACGCGCGTGCTCGAATCCTTCGGCACGCGCACGTCACGCATCCGGATCGGCGCCGCCTGGCGCCGGTTCTTTCGTTTCAGTCCAGCAGCTCGCGCAACGCCGCGACGAGCGCATCGCATTCGGCGTCGGTGCCGACGGTGATGCGCAGGTGCTGGTCGATCCGCGGCAGCCGGAAGTGCCGCACGAAAATTTCCCGTTCCTTCAGTTTCGCTGCAATCGCACCCGCGTCGTGCGCGGGATGGCGCGCGAACACGAAATTTGCGGCCGACGGCACGATGTCGAAGCCGAGCGTGTCGAGCGCATGCGTGAGCTGCGTCCGGCTGTCGATCACGCGCCGGCAGGTTGCGTTGAAATAATCGGTGTCTTCATATGCGGCCTGCGCGGCGACTTGCGCAAGCCGGTCGAGCGGGTACGAGTTGAAGCTGTCCTTCACGCGGTTCAGCGCGTCGATCAGCGCCGCATCGCCGAACGCGAAGCCGACGCGCATGCCCGCGAGCGAGCGGGCCTTCGACGTCGTGTGGACGACGAGCAGGTTCGGGTAGCGGTCGATCAGCGTGATCGCCGACTCCGCGCCGAAGTCGACATACGCCTCGTCGATCACGACGACCGACGACGGGTTCGCAGCCGCGATCCGCTCGACGTCCGCAAGCGGCAGCGCGCGCCCGGTCGGCGCATTCGGGTTCGGAAACAGCACGCCACCGGCGTCGTCGAGGTAGTCGTCGACACGGATCGAGAAATCGTCTGCGAGCGGCACGATCGACATCTGGACGCCGTACAGGCGCGCATAGGTCGGATAGAAGCTGTACGTGATGTCGGGGAAGCGCAGCGGCCGGTCGTGTTTGAGCAGCGCCTGGAACGCGTGCGCGAGCACCTCGTCGGAGCCGTTGCCGACGAACACCTGCTCGGGCCCGATGCGGTGATGGGCTGCGACCGTCTCGCGCAGCGCGCGTGCGACCGGGTCGGGATAGCGGCGCAGCGTGTCGCCGGTCTCGCCGAGTTCACGTGTGATCGCCGCGACAACGCGCGGCGACGGCGGATAGGGATTCTCGTTGGTGTTCAGCTTGACGGGGTGTGCGAGTGCGGGCTGCTCGCCCGGCACGTAAGGCACGAGTTGCTGAACGACGTCGCTCCAGTAACGGCTCACCGCTTGGCTCCTGTCGGGCAAAGCGACCAGATTACCGCATGTGCGCGCAGGGTGGGGCGGGTAGGGCCGCCCGGCGACACGCCGGACGGCTCGATGCACCGGAGCGGTGCGATGCGGTCAGTTGCGATGCAACTGCATCGTCGCGCGGTCGAGTTCGCCCTTGACGACCATCGGCATCACGGCGAGCGCGCGTTCGATCGACGCGTCGATCACGTCCTGTTCCTCGCGGCGCGGCGGCTTCAGCACGAAGTTCGCAACGTCGGGCTTCGCGCCGGCGCGCGCGCTTTCCGGAATCAGGTCGCGCGGATGGCCGATGCCGATCCGCAGCCGCCAGTACTGCTGCGACGACAGGTGCGCGGTGATGTCCTTCAGGCCGTTGTGGCCGCCGCTGCCGCCGCCGAGCTTCAGCTTCACGGTGCCGGGCGGCAGGTCGAGCTCGTCGTGCGCGACGAGGATCTGGTCGGGCAGGATCTTGAAGAATTGCGCGAGCGCGACGACCGACTGGCCGGAGCGGTTCATGTAGGTTTGCGGCTCGAGCAGATGGACTTCCTCGCCGTGCAGGCGCGCTTTCGCGTAGAAGCCGTGGAAGCGGCGTTCGTCGCGTAGCGTCGCGCCGGCTTCGCGGGCGAGCTGGTCGATCAGCCAGAAGCCGGCGTTGTGACGCGTCGCGGTGTATTCCGCCCCGGGATTGCCGAGGCCGACGATCAGTTTGATCATGACGTTTCGAGGGCGGCAACAGCCGCCTGGGCGCAGAAAAAGAAAAACCCGCCGGGCAAGCCGCGGCGGGTTGCGTCGACCGTTTCGTGAAACGGATCGATGGGTGCAGGCAGCCCGCTTAGGCAGCCGGCGTTTCGCCTTCTGCTGCGTCCGACACGGCACCAGCCGGGACCGTCGCCGATGCGACAACCGGGTTTTCCGCGTCGACGTGCGCGACCAGCGCGACACCCTTCGGCAGCGTGATGTCCTTCGCGTGCAGCGATTGACCGGCTTCGATCTTCGACAGGTCGACTTCGAGGAACTCCGGCAGGTCAGCCGGCAGGCACTCGATTTCGATTTCCGTCGCGACGTGCGAAACGATCGCGCTCGACAGCTTCACGGCCGGGCTGATTTCAGCGTTCAGGAAGTGCAGCGGTGCCTTCGTGTGCAGCTTCTTCTTCGCGTCAACGCGTTGGAAGTCCACGTGCAGCACCAGTTGCTTGAACGGGTGGTATTGCACGTCGCGCAGCAGAACCTGTTGCGACTGGCCAGCCACTTCGAGGTCGAGGATCGACGAGTGGAAAGCTTCCTTCTTCAGGGCGTGCCACAGGGCGTTGTGATCGAGTTCGATCTTTTGCGGGGCTGCTTCGCCACCGTAAACGATACCCGTGGTCTTGCCAGCGTTGCGCAGGCGGCGGCTCGCACCCGTACCTTGCTCTTGGCGCTCGAAAGCGACGACTTTCATGTAATTCTCCAATAGCTGCCCGCGACCAGGCAGTAAAACGGGGCCGTCAAACTGCGGCCCCCGATGAAACGGGCGGGGTTTCGTCTATCCCGTCCGATTGTGCAAAAAGCGAAGCGTTGCCGCTTCGCTTTCTGCGCATGCTTTGTTCAGTCGATTCGCGATCAGGATTCCGCGAACAGCGACATCACCGAATCGCCGCGGCGGATTCGCGAGAACGTTTCGGCCAGCAGGCTCGCGCTCGTCAGTGCACGGATCTTCGAGCAGCCGAGCGATTCGGCCGACAGCGGGATCGTGTCGGTGACGACCAGCTCGTCGAGCGCCGATGCGGCGATGCGATCGCCTGCGCCGCCCGACAGCACCGGGTGCGTCGCGTACGCGAACACCTGCTTCGCGCCGCGCTCCTTCAGCACTTGTGCAGCCTTGCAGAGCGTGCCTGCCGTATCGACCATGTCGTCCATGATCACGCAGGTGCGGCCTTCGACTTCACCGATGATGTTCATCACTTCGGAGACGTTCGCCTTCGGGCGACGCTTGTCGATGATCGCGAGATCGCAGTTGAGCTGCTTCGCGAGTGCCCGGGCACGCACCACGCCGCCGACGTCCGGCGACACGACGAGCAGATCCGAGTAGTTCTGCTTGCGCAGGTCACCCAGCAGGATCGGCGTTGCGTAGATGTTGTCGACCGGGATGTCGAAGAAGCCCTGAATCTGGTCGGCGTGCAGATCCATCGTGATGATCCGCTCGACGCCGGCGATTTCCAGCATGTTCGCGACGACCTTCGCCGAGATCGCGACACGCGCCGAACGCGGGCGGCGATCCTGACGGGCGTAGCCGAAGTAGGGGATGGCAGCAGTGATCCGGCCAGCGGATGCGCGCTTGAGCGCATCGACCATGATCATCAGTTCCATCAGGTTGTCGTTCGTCGGCGCGCACGTGGATTGCAGGACGAAGACGTCCTTGCCGCGCACGTTTTCCTGGATCTCGACCTGGATCTCGCCGTCGGAGAAACGGCTGACCATTGCTTTGCCGAGGGGGATTCCAAGGATATTGACGACTTCCTGGGCGAGCGCGGGATTCGCGTTGCCAGTAAAGACCATCAGGCCATCATGGCTGTGGCTGCTCATCGTGCACCTGCTTCAGGCTTGGGCGGGAAATGCGGGAAAATTTTTGGCAGGGGAGGAAGGACTCGAACCCTCGCATGCCGGAATCAAAATCCGGTGCCTTGACCAACTTGGCGACTCCCCTACACTTAACTGATAACTTCACCGGACTCGTGTAGGCCATCCGGCAAAGTAAAACTTCATGACGCGAAAGCGAAGAGCGGATGCTCGTTCAGGCTCTCGGCAACTGCACCGTTCCAACCGGTGGGCAGCTTGGCTTGCGCCGCTTCTGCCTCATGCTTGCTGCGAAACGCTGCAAACACGCTTGCTCCGGAGCCGGTCATCCTCGCGGGGGTCACATCATACAACCATTTGACCACCTGCGCAACTTCCGCGTACTTACTTGTCACAACTTGCTGCATATCGTTCCGACCGAAACTATCTGGCCATCCCGCATCGCTGCTTTGCTGTGCAAGAAAGTCCGTAATTGTGACGCGCTTCGAATCTCTTGTCAACAACTTATCTGAAAATATTTCAGCGGTTGGGACGTGAACGCGAGGCGTTACAACCAAGAACCAGCGAGTCGGCAATTGTACCTCAGCTAATTCTTCTCCGATACCCTCTGCGAACGCATTTTTTCCAAAAATAAAAAACGGGACGTCTGCGCCGAGTTTTACTGCGAGCGACTGGAGCTCGGCGCGCGGCAGGTCGAGTTGCCACAGGCGGTTCAGCGCGAGCAACGTCGTCGCCGCGTCGGAGCTGCCGCCGCCGAGGCCGGCCCCCATCGGCAGGCACTTGTCGATCTCGATGTCGACGCCGTGCGCGGTGCCCGTATGCGCTTTCAGCAGGTTGGCCGCGCGCACGACGAGGTCGCTCTCCTCGGGCACGCCGGGCACGTCGGTGACGCGCGCGACGCGACCGTCGTCGCGCAGCGTGAAGTGCAGCGTGTCGCCCCAGTTCAACAACTGGAACACGCTCTGCAGATCGTGATAGCCGTTCGGACGGCGGCCGGTGATGTGCAGGAACAGGTTGAGTTTCGCGGGCGCAAGGCAGTTGCGCAGCGAGCGGGTCGAATCGGTCATGCGTATGTCTGGGCTAGGCCGGTGCTCACTGATCGAGCACGAGCTTGATGTCGAGCGGCGGAGTCGCGCGCACGAGGTTGACGCGTTTGACGCCCGTGGCCGGGGCATCCGCGTAGGCGAGGTAGTCGATCGTCCAGCCGTCCTGGCGGATCTGCTTGACGCGCGTGCCGTCGGCCGGATCGCGCACCGTCTCCGCGGGCGTGGCAGGCGCGGCTGTCGGCAGCAGCCAGTAGCGCAGGCCCGCGAGCGGCAGTTCGAAGCCGAGCGTTTTCTGCATCAGGTCGCCGACGTCCGGCGCATATTGCGTCGGACGGTTCGGCAATTCGAGCGATGCCGCCTGCGGCGTCGACTTCACGACCGCGAGCGTCTGGCCGAGCGGGCTGCGCAGCTCGAGCGACACGTCGTCGCCGTGCTCCTGCCAGTCGAAGTTGCCGTACACGTTCTGCTGCTTGCCGAGACGGTCGTCGTATTGCACCGCGAAGCGGCCATGGTAAGCGTGCGTTGCGGCGGTCTGTAGCGCCGCGCCCGCCGGCGCGCTGGCCGACGGCGGCGTGCTCGCGCAGCCGGCCAGCGCGAGCGCCGCGCCGGCCGCGGCCAGCGTGCGCTGCGCGCGGGAGGACAGGGAAAACGTCGGGAACATCTGCATCAGAGACCGTTGATCTGGAGGCGCTTCAGCGTCTGCACGAGCGTGTCGTTGTCCGGCTCGAGCTTCTGCGCGGCACGCCACGCGGAACGCGCGTCGTCCTGCGCGCCGCTCTTCCACAGCACTTCGCCGAGATGCGCGCCGATTTCGGCGTTCGGCTGCAGTTCGTACGCGCGCCGCAGCACCTTCGTGGCGCCCGCCGAATCGCCCATCCGGTACTTCACCCAGCCGAGGCTGTCCATGATGTAGGCGTCGTTCGGCGCGAGCGTCATCGCCTTGTCGATCAGCTTGCTGGCTTCGGGCAGCCGCTGGTTGCGGTCGGCGAGCGAATAGCCGAGCGCGTTGTACGCCTGCGGATTGTCGGGCTGCGTGCGGATCAGCTCGCGCAGCTGCTTCTCCATCGTCGTGTAGTGGCCGGTTTTTTCGGCCGCCATCGCGTAGTCGTAGCGCAGGTCGGGATCGTCGGGGAAGTCCTGGACCGCCTGCCCGAGCCGCGCCTCGGCTTCCGGATAGCGCTTCGCGGTGAACAGGATCGACGCGTCGGTGCGTGCGACCACGGCCGCATCGCGCGGATCCGTGATCGGCAGGTTGTCGAGCACCTTGCGCGCCTCGTCGGTCTTGCCCTGTTTCTGCAGCAGTTGCGCGCGGGTGATCTGTGCGGGGAGGTAGTGCTGGCTCGTCTGGTCGACCTTGTCGAGCCACTGCGACGCCTGCGGGTCGTTGTTCTGGTCGATCGCGATCTGCGCGAGGTAGATGTAGCCCTGGCCGACGTCGAGGTTCGGCTGCTTGTCGCCGAGCTGTACGTACTGCTTCAGGTAGCCGGTCGCTTCGTCGAGCTTCTTCTGCTGGATCTTGATCAGCGCGAGCGCCATCAGCGGTGTCGGATCCTTCGAGTCGAGCTTGCGCATCGTCTCGAACTGCTTCTGCGCGTCGTCGAGGCGATCGTCGGCGAGATAGAGCTGCGACAGCGCGAGCCGCGCATCGCGCGACTTCGGATTCTGCTGAACATACTTCTCGAACGACGCGATGCCCGCCGCGCGTTCCGCGGGGCCCATCTGCGACAGCATCAGGGCCGCCGGCAGGTAGTCGGGGCGGATCTGCAGCGCCTGCTTCAGCGACTGCGCGGCGCCGTCCTTGTCGTCGACCGCGATCTGCTGGCGCGCGATCGCGAGCTGGGCCTCGGGCCGGTTCAGGTCGTTCTTCAGCATGTCCTTCAGTACCGCGAGGCCGCCGACGCGGTCGGGGCCGCGCACGAGCAGCGCCTGCAGCGCGAGGATCGCCGGGCCGCGCGTCTCGCCGGTCGCCCGGACCAGTTCGCGCGCGAGCATCGGCTGCGCGTCGGCCGGCTTGCCGGCGAGCACCAGCAGTGCGGCGTCAACCTGCGACGCGCGATTCGAATCCGGTGCGTACTGGCGCCACAGGTTCGCGGCGGACAGCGCGTCGGCCGGGCTCTGCGCGCCGAGCGCGATCTCGGTCGCACGCTGCGCCATGCGCGGATCGCGCGTGTCGCGGGCGAGTGCGAGATAGGTCTGGTAGGCCGGCGCGGGCTGGTTACGCTGCAGCGCGACCTCGGCGGCGAGCACCTGGTAGACGATCTGGCTCGTCAGCGGCACGCCGGGAAGATTCTTCTGCTCGTCCGGCATCACATGCTCGAACGCGCCCTGCGACTCCGCGTCGTCCGATGCCGGATCCTGCGCGTGAGCCGGGAAGGCGGTGAGGGTCCAGGCGGCAAACAGCGCGGCGCCGAGTGCACGGCGGACCGGGAAGGCACGCACGCCGCGCTCGGCGGCGGGGCGCTTCTGAAGCAGCTTCGAGGGCAGGGTCATGGAAATCCGTTCGATGTTTCAACCGATTGTAACGCGCTCGCTACAATACACGCACGATCGTAAATCGAGTCTCAGACCCGCAAACAATGCCAGAGTTGCCAGAAGTCGAAGTCACGCGCCGGGGCATCGAGCCCTTTGTCGCGGGCCGCCGCGTCGAGCGTGTCGACGTCCGTACCGCGATGCTGCGCTGGCCCGTGCCGGCCGGGCTCGCCGAGCAGTTGCGCGCGCGCGAAGTGCTCGCCGTCGAGCGTCGCGGCAAGTACCTGCTGTTCGAGGTCGACGCGGGCTGGTTCATCGTCCACCTCGGCATGACGGGCACGCTGCGCGTGCTGCCCGCGGACGGCGTGCCGGTCGCCGCGAAGCATGATCACATCGACTGGATCTTCGACGAATTCGTGCTGCGGTTCCGCGATCCGCGTCGCTTCGGCGCGGTGCTGTGGCACCCGCGCGAAGCGGGCGACGTGCATGCGCATCCGCTCCTCGCGAGCCTCGGCGTCGAGCCGTTCTCGCCGGCGTTTACCGGCGCGCTGCTGCACGCGCGCACGCGCGGCCGCACCGTGTCGGTCAAGCAGGCGCTGCTCGCGGGCGACATGGTCGTCGGCGTCGGCAACATCTATGCGTCGGAGAGCCTGTTTCGCGCCGGCATCCGGCCGACGACGGCCGCCGGCAAGGTCTCGCTGCCGCGCTACGAGCGGCTGGCCGACGCGGTGCGCGCGACGCTCGCCGACGCGATCGAGCGCGGCGGCAGCACGTTGCGCGATTTCGTCGGCAGCAACGGCGAAAGCGGCTATTTCCAGCTCGACTGCTTCGTCTACGACCGTGCAGGCCAGCCATGCCGCGTATGCGGCACGCCGATCCGCCAGATCGTGCAGGGTCAGCGGTCGACCTATTTCTGTCCGACCTGCCAGCGTTGAAACCTTTTTCCACGATTAGATAACTTGAAGCCGCCCCGCATCGCCCCCGCTCCGTTCCCCGTCACGCCGCTGCATCGCACGTTCGCCACGCGCCTGGTCGCATGGCAGCGCGAGCATGGCCGCCACGACCTGCCGTGGCAGAACACCCGTGATCCGTACCGGATCTGGCTGTCGGAAATCATGCTGCAGCAGACGCAGGTATCGACCGTCATCCCGTATTACACGCGCTTTCTCGAACGCTACCCCGACGTCGCCGCGCTCGCGGCCGCGCCGACCGACGACGTGATGGCGCTGTGGGCGGGGCTCGGCTACTACTCGCGCGCGCGCAACCTGCATCGCTGCGCGCAGGTCGTCGTCGCCGAGCATGGCGGCGCGTTTCCGGCGACGCCCGACGCGCTCGCCGAACTGCCGGGCATCGGCCGTTCGACGGCCGCGGCGATCGCGTCGTTCGCGTACGGCGCGCGCGCGACGATCCTCGACGGCAACGTGAAGCGCGTGCTTGCACGGGTGTTCGGCGTCGAGGGCTTTCCGGGCGAGAAGCGCGTCGAGAACGACATGTGGGCGCTGGCCGAATCGCTGTTGCCGGACGCCGCGAACCCGGCCGACGTGAGCGCGTATACGCAGGGGCTGATGGATCTCGGCGCGACGCTGTGCATGCGCGGCAAGCCCGATTGCGCACGCTGCCCGTTCGCGGGCGACTGCGTCGCGCAATCGACGGGCCGCCAGCGCGAACTGCCGGCCGCGCGGCCGAAGAAGGCCGTGCCGACGCGCAAGACCTGGATGCTCGTACTGCGCGACGGCGACGCCGTGCGGCTGGAGCGGGATCGGAAGAGTGTCGTGTAGGGAAAGAGGGTGATGTATCGTGTGAGGCGAGTGTGGATCGTGAGCAACACCAAAACATAACAGATAGAGCTACTTGAGATGGCCAGACATGTA